>NZ_CP086239.1:3982500-4237500 GCF_026650985.1 Clostridium estertheticum | reverse complement strand
TGGATGCAAGTGAAGCACCGTCCTTACGTCTCCACCTTCAAGTTCTTCTTCATCGTATGCATTAACTAAGAATGCAAGAAGAACTCTGTCTGCTCCAAGTGATGGCTCTATACAATATGGTACATATTTTTCATTAGTCATAGGATCTAAGTAACTTAAGTCATTTCCTGAATGTTCCATATGTTTCTTTAAATCATAATCAGTTCTATCGGCAATTCCCCATAACTCTCCCCATCCAAAAGGAAACAAGAATTCTATATCACAAGTAGCGTTGCTATAAAATGATAATTCCTCTTTATCATGGTCTCTAAATCTTAAATTTTCTTTCTCCATTCCCAAGTTATATAAGAAGCTAGCACAATGTTCTTTCCAATATTTAAACCATTCTAAATCTGTGCCCGGCTTACAGAAAAACTCCAATTCCATTTGTTCAAATTCTCTTGTTCTGAAAATAAAGTTTCCTGGTGTTATTTCATTTCTAAAAGCCTTACCTACTTGACCTATACCAAATGGAATCTTTTTTCTTGATGCCCTTTGGACATTTTTAAAGTTTACGAAGATACCTTGAGCAGTTTCTGGTCTTAAATATATATCCGATTTTCCATCTTCCGTTATTCCTTGAGATGTTTTAAACATTAAATTGAACTTTCTAATATCAGTGAAATTATTTTTCCCACATTTAGGACATACTATTTTATTTTTCTCCAAATAATCTTTTAACTCTTCATTTGTCCATCCATCGGCAGTAGCTACTTCTGCTCCAAGACTTGTCATATGATCTTCCACTAATTTGTCTGCTCTAAATCTAGCTTTGCATTCTTTACAATCCATTAGTGGATCTGAAAACCCTCCAACATGACCTGTTGCAACCCATACTTCAGGATTCATTAGTATAGCGCAGTCAACTCCTACATTATATGGACTTTCTTGAACAAATTTTTTCCACCAAGCTTTTTTTACGTTATTTTTAAATTCAACTCCTAAAGGACCATAATCCCAAGAGTTAGCGAGTCCTCCATATATATCAGATCCCGGAAATACAAACCCTCTAGTTTTGCACAAAGTAACAATCTTATCCATGCTTTTTTTTAATACCATTTTAATACCTCCTAAATTTTCAATATAAAAAAAAGGACTATACCGTAAGGGACGAAATTTACTTCCGCGGTTCCACCCTTATTGGCACATGCCCTACTCTAAGTTTTATACACTCAAAAGTTCCTTTCACAATAATACTTTGATTGTTTACACTAGCCACAATCTCTCTTATAAAGCATTATTACTACTCTTCTTTATCATAGTGAAATATTTTATTATATTAATGTAACATTAAATCTCATATTATGTTTAGTTTATACAATCATAGTATTAACATAAGTACATTAATTACCATAATATATATTTCAAATAAAAAATGGCTCCGCGAAAAGGATTTGAACCTTCAACCTATCGGTTAACAGCCGAGCGCTCCACCGTTGAGCTATCGCGGAATAACATTATTTTTAACTCTAATGACATTATACCACGTATAATTAAAAATGCAATAGTTTTATTTTTATTAAAACAAAATATTGAAAAATGACTAGGTTAATATTTTATATATTAATAACTATAATAAAACTAAAAGGGCATTTTAGATTAACTAAAATACCCTTTTATATTACTGAATTGGTTTCATTGTAGGGAATAGTATAACATCTCTTATTGAATAAGCATCAGTTAGGAACATTACCAATCTATCAATTCCTATACCAAGGCCTCCTGTTGGTGGCATTCCTGTTTCTAATGCGCTCATAAATTCTTCATCTATTAAATATGCCTCATCATCGCCTAATTCTCTTTCTTTAGCTTGTTGCATAAATCTTTCTCTTTGAACAACTGGGTCATTTAACTCTGAATATGCATTGCAAATTTCTCGTCCAAATACAAAACCTTCAAATCTCTCTGTGAATGCTTCATTTCCTCTCTTCTTCTTTGTAAGAGGGGATATTTCTACAGGGTAATCACATAAGAATGTTGGTTGGATTAATTTTTCTTCCACATATACCTCAAATAATTCATTTAAGATATCTGCTTTTGTACAATCTTTTAATTCTTTTTTAAATTCTAGATGTTTTTCTTTAGCTATAACTCTAGCTTCTTCATTAGTAGCTATTTTAGCAAAATCTACACCTGAATATTCTTTTACTGCATCTACCATAGTAATTCTTCTCCATGGTGGTGTAAAATCTATTTCAGTTCCTTGATAATTTACTTTCGTAGTTCCATGAATTTTTTCACAAACATAAGCTATCATATTTTCAGTAATCGCCATCATATCATTGTAGTCTGCAAAAGCTTCATATAGTTCTATACATGTAAATTCTGGATTATGTCTTAAATCGGTTCCTTCATTCCTAAAGTTTTTACCCATATCATATACCTTTTCAAAACCTGCAACAATAAGTCTTTTTAAATATAACTCTGTAGCAATTCTAAGATACATATCCATGTCTAATGCATTATGATGTGTCATAAATGGTCTTGCTGCAGCTCCTCCCGCTATTGGTGATAGTATTGGAGTTTCAACTTCTAAAAAGCCTTTATCATCTAAAAATTGCCTAATAGCCTTGACTATCTGTATTCTCTTTAAAAAAGTATCTTTAACTTGTGGGTTCGATATTATATCTACTTCTCTTTGTCTATATCTTAAGTCAGGATCTTTTAATCCATGCCATTTTTCTGGAAGTGGTTTTAGGGCTTTTGCTATTAGCTGAAAATCAACTATATGTAGTGATATTTCTCCAGTTTGCGTAACAAACGTTGTACCAGTGACACTTAGAAGATCTCCTATGTCAAAACTTTTATATTCTTTTAATTTTTCTTCGCCTACTGCATCTATTTTTATGTATAGTTGAATTCTTCCATATCTATCTTGTAAATCAGAAAAACCTGCCTTACCATGAACTCTTTTAGACATAAGTCTCCCTGCTACAATAACCTGAGTTCCCTCTAATTTCTCATAATTTTCCTTAACCTCTTGAGATGTATGAGTTCTCTCGACTTTGTACACATCAAATGGATCCTTGCCTTCTTCTTTTAAAGCAGATAATTTTCGTCGTCTTATTGTTACCTGTTCATTATATTTAGATTCAAGTTCATGCATACTTTTTTCTTCGCTTTTTTCTTCATTCTTTTTTTCGTTTGACATTACTACGCCTCCTATTTTTCTCTAGGTCAGAAAATAATTATTAATAATTAAGTCTACCACAGTTTATATATATATGTGTTTTATATATGTATATATTTCTTTAGGGCACCTACCAATTATAAATTGTTAAGTACCCTTATTATTTGTTAACCGCTTTATTATTTATAAAAACTCGTTTTATAAATACTTTGTTTTATATTAAATCATCTCCTGGGTCGCTACAAAATTAAATGACTTTTAAATAATTACCCACGTCGTACTTCTAATATTTCATATTTACTAATACCATCTGGTACAGTAACCTCTATAATTGCTCCTACTTTCTTACCAACAAGCGTTCTTCCAACTGGCGATTCATATGATATTTTATTTACCATTGGATCTGCTTCTGCTGATCCCACTATATAAAATTCAACCTCTTCATCAAATTGATAGTCCATTACCTTGACTATAGCTCCAATACTCACTACATCTTTTTCAATATCTTTTTCATCTATAACATTTGCATTTCTAAGCATATTTTCCAATTGTAATATTTTTCCTTCTACAAACGCTTGCTCATTCTTAGCATCATCATACTCCGAGTTCTCACTCAAGTCTCCATATCCAAGTGCTACTTTTATCTTTTCTGTTATATCTTTTCTTTTGACTGTTTTAAGAATTTCTAATTCTGCCTCCAACTTTGTAATTCCCTCATAGGTCATCACGTATTGTTTTGGTTCACTCATATATTTCTCCCCTTTTAAATTTTTATTACATAAGTTAATAACCATTTATAAAATTCACTATAAACTAACAATCCCACGGCATATTGCTCCCCCACCTTGAAATTGTTTTTTAAGTATATCCGAAATGCACTTTATATAATATAAGACTAATAAGTCAAATTAATGAATTATTAGGTCTAAAATTTATTATTATAATAACAATCATGTAACCATTTAGCCATTATAAATCAGAGAGTCGATATTGTCAATATATTTTATTGAAATATACTAACCTATTACATTATTATTAAATTTTATTTCTTTTAAATGTATGTCATTATACTTAAGCGCCTTTTCTATATCATTTTCTTGCATTTGACATAATATTGCTCCTACAAGTTCTATAGATAAATCAGTTCTATCAATATTCCAAGGCACATTATAACTTACATCATTTACTGCAATGATATTTTGTTGTTTACTCAAGCTATTATCTAAGAACCATACTAAATTTCCATAACCAAATTCATGATTTTTAGATGAAATAATAAAATCTGCTATTTTAATAGCATAAATTTCATCATCTGTCACAATAGGTGATACCCCATAACTTGCCATAATATAATCTGAAAGTTTTCTAACTTTTACTAAATCGGATGACAGAAGCACAATGTATTTACTGTATTTAGCAAGCTCTTCAATAATATTATTGTTTATCATATCACAAGCATCATATACTACAACGCAGCAATTTTTAAGACTTTTTTTTCTCACTCTAAGCATGAGTTGTACACTTTTTATAACACTAAAGGCCAAAAATTTCTTTTGAAATTGATTATAATAATTATAGTCCATAGTTCTTAGTGTTTTTAGTGATAATTGTACTTCTCCACATTTAGATATTTTTTTAGCATAATATACATTATTATAGTATGCCCTCTTATTAAAATTAGGTGGCATACGTACATTTATCAATTTAATATCTAGTTCTTTAATATATTCATTAGTTATTATTCTCGTCTTTAGTTTGTCCTTAACTCTGCTTAAAAATCCAAATTCATTATAGGCATTATCTATATTTGAAGTTACATATAAGATTGGATTCATCCATACACACCTTATAAATTAATGTATTACTATCTTATTCAGTGTTAATTCTATAAATTCATGTTTTAGCTATATATTTATAGTCTTCGATTAAACTTTAAACAGTCTTCAAAAACTCTTTGTACTCTAAAAGCAATTGCTTAACCTCACCATAATTTTTTTTAGTGTTAATTTTATTCTTAATTTCCGTGCAATTGGTAAGACCTTTAATATACCAAGCTGTATGTTTTCTCATTTCTCTAACTGCCTTAATTTCTTCGTAATATTTTACAGCTAAATCCAAATGCCTTATGCACATATCTATTTTCTCATCCTGTGTAGGGTATATGACCTCTTCTTTATTTATCGCCTGCATAACTTCTCTAAAAATCCATGGATTACCCATAGCCCCTCTTGCAATCATTATAGCATCGCAACCAGTAATTTCTTTTATCCGAATAGCATCCTCTACAGAAAATATATCTCCATTACCTATAACAGGTACTTTAACGCTTTCTTTTACAGCCCTTATAATATCCCAATCAGCCTTGCCTTCATACATTTGTTCGCGAGTCCTGCCGTGCACCGCAATAGCATCTATACCCGCATCTTCCATGTATTTAGCAAATTCTACAGCATTAATACTATTTGAATCAAAGCCTTTTCTAAATTTGACTGTAACTGGCTTTGTAGAAACCTTCTTCATTTCTTTTATTATTTGCGCTGCAAGTTTAGGATTTTTCATTAAAGCAGATCCCTCACCATTTTTCACTATTTTATGTACCGGACACCCCATATTTACATCTACAATACATATATCGTCCCTTGTATTGAAAATTTCACAAGCACTAGCCATAATCTTAGGATCATTTCCAAATATCTGAATAGCTACAGGTTTCTCCTCGCTGGATATTCGCATAAGCGACTGCGTATTACTACTACCATAATACATTCCTTTAGCACTTACCATCTCAGAATACAAAAGGCCACAACCTAGTTCTTTGCATAAACCTCTAAATGCAATATCTGTGATTCCTGCCATAGGAGCTAAAAAAACATCATTTTTAAATTCGATATTTGATATTTTCATTAAATCACCTATTCCCTATTTTTCTCATAAATCATTCTAAGCCCTTCTAATGTTAGATTCGGATGAAACTCATCGATAGCCGAAGAATCTTTGGTTATTAAGTTTGAAAGCCCTCCTGTTGCAACTACAAAAGGCTCTTCTTCTCCCATATTAATCATTTCACTTTTCATTTTATTAACAATATAATCTACCTGTCCAATATATCCATATACTATCCCCGACTGCATACTTGCAACAGTATTTTTACATATAACTGTATCTGGTTTTATAAGCTCCACCCTCGGTAACTTTGCAGCTCTCTCAAACAAAGCTTCTGAAGCTATTTTGATACCCGGGCATATGGTTCCACCTAAATAATTAGCATCCTTACTTATAGCACAAAAAGTTGTAGCAGTGCCAAAATCGATTAAAATTAATGATCTTTTATAAATTGCATGAGCAGACACAGCGTTAACAATCCTATCTGCACCTACTTCTTTAGGATTATCGTATTTTACATTTATACCAGTCTTTACACCCGGTCCAACTATCATAGGTATTAAATCAAAATATTTTCTTATCATGTGTTCTAGTGAATACATAATATTTGGAACAACAGAAGAAATTATTACTCCTTTAATGTGTTCTACCTTTATGTTTCTCTGATGAAATAGTTGCATTACTTGAATCCCATATTCGTCAGCAGTTCTTTTTGCATCAGTAGAAAGTCTCCACTCCACAAGTAATTCCTTCTCCTTAAAAACTCCTAATACAGTATTAGTATTTCCAACATCTAAAACTAAAATCACTTTATACACCACCTATATAATATAAAACGACTCACGAGTCGCTTTATTATTTTCCTATGTTAAAACATAATAATAGCACATCAAATACAATAAAATATCTATATAAAATATTGCTAATTTATCAATCTAATTCTAACAATTTGAATATATTTGTCAAGTTAAATATTTAAAAGAAGTTTTATATCAAATATATTTATTTACATTTTTAATACTATATATCGTTACCCAAAAATAAGGATGTTATAGATATAGTCTATAACATCCTCATCAAAATAAAGCAATAACATTAATTTTTTTAGAATAGACCTGTAATAGTACCATCTTCAAAAATATCCATCTTATTCGCCGCTGGAATCTTTGGGAGACCAGGCATTGTCATTATATTTCCCGTTAAGGCCACAATGAATCCAGCTCCATTAGATATAGTAATTTCTTTTATATTTATTGTAAAATTCGTTGGTCTTCCCAAAAGCTTTGGATTATCTGACAAAGAGTTTTGAGTTTTAGCAACACATATAGGAACTTTGTCTAACCCAAGTTTTTCTATTTCAGCAATTTGCTTATTTGCAGAAGGACTGTATTCTACGCCATCCGCTCCATAAATTTCCTTGGAAATAATGTTTATTTTTTCTTTTATAGAAAGTTTCACATCATATAGGACCTTAAAGTCACTTTTATTATTTTCAATAGTGTCTATGACTTTACTCGCGAGTTCTAGTCCTCCATCTGCTCCCTTTTCCCAAACCTCTGTCAAATCTACTTTAACACCCTTTTTACCGCAAAATTCTTTTATACATTCGATTTCTTTTTCAGTATCTGTAACAAACTTATTTATTGATACTACTACCTGAACTCCATATTTTTCAATATTTTCTATTTGTTTTTCTAAGTTTCCAATTCCTTTCGAAAGTGCTTCCACGTTAGGTTCGTTTAATTTATCTTTTTTTACTCCACCATGATGTTTTAGTGCTCTTATTGTAGCAACAAGAACCACGCAATCTGGTTTTAATTTGCCATATCTACATTTAATATCAAAGAATTTTTCAGCACCTAAATCTGCTCCAAATCCAGCTTCAGTTACAACGTAATCTCCTAACTTTAAAGCCATTTTTGTTGCTAGTAGACTATTGCAACCATGAGCGATATTAGCAAAAGGTCCGCCATGTATTATGGCTGGAGTATTTCCTAACGTCTGAACTAGATTTGGTTTTATAGCATCCTTCATAAGTAGTGCCATCGCACCATTCACAGCTAAATCTTTACAATAAACCGGGTTACCTACTAGGTCATATGCAACCAAAATCCTACCCATTCTTTCCTTTAAGTCCATAAGGTTACTCGCCAAACATAGAATAGCCATTATTTCAGACGCGACAGTTATCATAAACCCATCTTCACGTGTAAACCCATTAGGTTTACCACCAAGTCCAACGATAATATGTCTTAAAGCTCTATCATTCATATCCATGACTCTTTTAAATATAATTTTTCTGCTATCAATTCCAAGCACGTTACCTTGCTGAATATGATTGTCTATAGCTGCTGATAATAAATTATTAGCGGCAGTTATAGCATACATATCGCCTGTAAAATGCAAATTTATATCCTCCATTGGCACCACTTGCGCATATCCACCGCCAGCAGCTCCACCTTTAATACCGAATACTGGTCCAAGTGATGGTTCTCTTAAGGCTATCACTGCATTTTTACCTTGTTTGCATAAGGCCTCGGCAAGTCCTATTGTAACAGTAGATTTCCCTTCGCCTGCTGGAGTAGGATTAATAGCTGTAACTAATATTAACTTCCCATCTTTTCTATTTTCATTTCTTCTTAGTACATCAAGCGAAATCTTTGCTTTATATTTTCCATATAAATCAATATCATCTTCACCTAATCCCATATTCTTTGCAACTGCACTTATATGTAACATCTTAGCACTTTGTGCAATTTCTATATCACTTTTCATATACTTCACCCCTTATATATAAATTAAACAGAAAGCATTCCTTTATAGAAATTATTCTTGTTATAGTTCTAAATATAATTTTATTATTATCTCGTTAAATCATCTCTTGTGGTACATATATATACTTTTAAATTTACTTAATTGGATTAATTGCTAAAATTCATTTCTGTTTATTCCCTTATAGAATCAATCTTTTATATTATATCACAATTTATATCAAATGTTTAAATAGAAGTTAAGTAAATCTTCAGAAAATTCTTATGATAAAATATTATTCAGTTTATTTTTAGGCTAAAAAAAAGGCATACAGTAATTTATGTATGCCTTTTAACTTAAATAATCTATGATAATTCTATTTCAGCTGATTCTGTTCTAGCAATTATAGCCTCAAATTCAGCACCCTCTAGTTTTTCTTTTAAAAGTAATTCTTGAGCTACTGCATGAAGTTTACCTATATTTTCATCAAGAATCTTTTCTGCTTTTGCATATGCTTCATCAATAAGATCTTTAACTTCTGAATCTATTTGGAAAGCCACTTGTTCACTAAAGTTTCTACTTTTACCTAAATCTCTTCCAAGGAATACTTCATTATGGTCATTACCAAAAGATATTGGTCCAAGAACATCGCTCATACCATACTCCATGACCATTTTTCTCGCTATAGCCGATGCTCTATCAATATCATTTTTAGCACCAGTGCTAATATCTTTCATTATTAGTTTTTCTGCAACTCTACCGCCAAGCAGTCCAACCATCTCATCTTTAAGCTTTAACTTTGAAGTATAAGATGTATCTTCTTCAGGCAAATGCATTGTATATCCACCTGCCATCCCTCTTGGTATAATGCTTATTTGATGAATAGGATCTGATAATGGAGAATACTTCATTACCACCGCATGCCCTGCTTCATGATATGCAGTTAATTTTCTATCTTTTTCACTAATGACCCTGCTCTTTTTCTCAGGTCCTGCAATAACTCTAGTTACCGCTTCATCAAGTTCTACCATTTCTATAATCTGTTTATTTTTTCTTACAGTAAGTAATGCAGCTTCATTCATTAGATTTTCTAGATCTGCACCAGTAAATCCTGGTGTTCTCTTAGCTAATACATCAAGCTTTACCTCATCTGCTAATTGCTTATTCTTAGAATGTACTTTAAGAATCTCTTCTCTTCCCTTAACATCAGGTGCACCTACTAATATATGTCTATCAAATCTGCCCGGTCTTAAAAGAGCTGGATCTAGTATATCTGGTCTATTGGTCGCAGCTATCATGATTATACCTTCATTAACACCAAATCCATCCATTTCAACTAATAACTGATTTAGAGTTTGTTCTCGTTCATCATGACCACCACCAACACCAGCACCTCTTTGTCTACCTACTGCATCAATCTCATCAATAAATATTATACAAGGAGCACTTTTTTTGGCTTGCTCAAATAAATCTCTTACTCTTGAGGCTCCAACCCCGACAAACATTTCTACAAAATCAGATCCCGATATACTATAAAATGGGACTCCTGCTTCTCCTGAGACAGCTCTTGCAAGTAAAGTCTTACCTGTACCTGGTGGACCAACAAGTAATATTCCTTTAGGAATTCTTGCACCTGCATCTAAGTATCTTTTAGGTTGTTTTAAGAAATCTACAACTTCTGCAAGCTCGTCCTTTTCTTCATCTTCACCCGCCACATCATCAAATGTAACTTTCTTCTTATCTGGCGTGGCAATCTTGGCTCTACTTTTGCCAAAATTCATTACCCCTCTATTACCGCCACCGCCGCCGCCTTGCGATTGTTGCATATACATAAACCAAAATGCTACTAGCATTAAAACAATAAGAAGTGTTGGTACTATTTGCAACCACATCGGCATGCTTGCTGGTTTTATATATGTTTCTGTAACTTTGTCATTTGGATGTTCATCCATAACTTGCATTAATCTCGATAGTGGAACTATCGTTTCATATTGTGTCCCGTCAGTTAATTCTCCCGTTATTGTTTTATCTTCTCTTACTTGAACACTTTTAATATCTTTCTTAATCCACTGTTCTTGGAATTTATCAACACTGAGTGTGGTATCCTTTTTATCAGCATCTTTAAAGGTCACCGCTGCAAAAATCACAAGCACAAATACTACGAGCCAAACTGATGCACTAGAAATCTTTTTCATTAGAACCCCCCCTCTCTTTTCATTTATTATGAAATTTTATCACATTAAAAAGCACTTGACAATAATATATATATTAATAAGTAATTATTATAATACACACTTATTTATAAATTTCATCTTTTAATATTCCTATATACGGTAAATTTCTATATCTTTCTGCATAGTCCATGCCAAACCCTACAATGAAAAAGTCCGGTACATCAAACCCTACATATTTAACATCTATATCTACCTTTCTTCTTTCTGGTTTATTAAGTAAACATATAATTTCTAAACTATTTGGTTTTCTTGCAGATAGACACTTCATTAGATATTTGAGTGTAACACCTGAATCTATAATATCTTCTACTATCAGCACGTCTTTTCCTTGAATTTCAAAGTCTAAATCCTTAAGTATTCTTACAACTCCTGAAGTTTTAGTTGAATTTCCGTAACTCGATACTGCCATAAAATCCATTTTACATGGAATTGTAATTTCTTTTAACAAATCTGACATAAATATAACTGAACCCTTTAAAATACCAATAAGTATAAGATCCTTACCATAATAATCTTTACTTACCTTTTCACCCATTTGCCTGATTTTGTCTCTTAATTGGTCTTCATTGTAAAGTACCTCTTTAATATCGTTATTCATTTTTATTCCTCTCTTCCAATTCTAATCTGCAATATATTTTTAGTATCCTTTGACACTTTGAATTTTTCACTAACCCTATACCCAACTACCCAACTTATATCATCCCCAAAACATATTAAAGGTATTTCATTTCTTTGAGATTTAGGTATTTTTAAATCAATAAATAAATCCTTTATTTTTTTATTACCATTCATACCAAGTGGCATGAATTTATCTCCATCTTTTCTATGCCTTAGTATTATCGGCTCATTTATTTGATCATAATCAAAATATTTAATATAATCAGTTCCTGTAAATTCAGTAGATTTTAGTTTGGGTATAACATCAATTTTTACTACCTTGTTTAACGAATGAATAATATTTTCCTCATTAATGTTTAAGTAATATTGATTATCATTAGCTTCACTCTCTTTTACATATATGTATATATGTATATCTCCATAACAATTTTCAACTATTATGTTTTTCGGTAACATTATATTTTTGCCTGTATCATGTTTTTGAAGTTCTATAATACTTAATACATGAATTTCTTCAAAATTG
Source organism: Clostridium estertheticum (assembly GCF_026650985.1). Taxonomy (GTDB): domain Bacteria; phylum Bacillota; class Clostridia; order Clostridiales; family Clostridiaceae; genus Clostridium_AD; species Clostridium_AD estertheticum_C. The sequence continues at coordinate 4,225,322 of NZ_CP086239.1, read as the reverse complement.
TATAAATTATGATTCACAGCAAGTAAAGCACTTCTAATTATTCTACTTAGAATTGCTTCATGCAGACTAAATGCACTCTTATTTATTATAACCCTTTGCTGACTTATCTCACAATGTTTTTCATATTCTTTCTCAGAAACAATTTTCAAAAAATCATTGTCTTTTTTCACAATGTTTGATAATCGATTTAATGTTTTTATTATATCTTTATTAAAATTTTCTTCCATGTATGGAATAAGCTCAAGTCTAACTTTGTTTCTTGCATAAATATTTTCTAAATTTGATTTATCTATCCTAGGATTAATATTATTAATAGAATTGTATTTTTCAATTTCTTTTCTACTTAGTTTAAGTATTGGTCTTACATATATTTTGTCGCGAACTGGTTTAATACCAACCATTCCCTCAATGCCTGTTCCTCTCATTATCCTCATTAAAATAGTCTCAGCTTGATCATTTGCATTATGGGCTAGTGCAACCTTATTAGCATTTAATTTAATTATAAGTTCCTCAAAAAAATTATATCTAACTTCTCTTCCTGCCATTTCACAAGATAAGTTTCTTTCCCTAGATACTTTATTTATATCCACTTTATTGCTATAAAAAGCTATATTCAAACTCTCACAAGTTTTCTTTGCATATTCTTCATCTTTATCTGATTCTTCTCCGCGAAGACAATGATTCAAATGTGCACCTATAAGTGTAATTCCAAGTTTATCTTTAAGTTCATTTAAAATATAAAGCAAACATGTGGAGTCAGGTCCACCAGAAACCGCAACTATAACTTTATCGCCTTCATCAAACATTGAATTTTCTTTTATAAAACTCATTACCTTTTCTGACAAAACTTTCACTTCCCAAATTTATTTTTGAAATGTTCTACGATATATCTATATTGTAGATATTAATCCCATATTACTATATCATACTACAATATAATATAGTAACATATATCCTCCATTCTTTTAAACATTTTTTAAATATCTTTCTAAAAAGATAAAAATGGAGAATCTAAAGAAGGCTATTGCCTTCTTTAATTATTTTCTCCATTTTAAATTTATACTAATATAAACTATATATTTTTGAAACTAAAACAGTCATATCATCCTTTACCTTATTTCCGCTTAATTTTTTTGCCTCAGCGAGCAGACCTTCAGCTAAATCCTTGGGATTATTACAGTTGTTTTTACCCAAATAATCAACTACCCAATCTACTCTACCTACATTTTCATCATTATAATCTAGTACTCCATCGCTGATCATAACTATAACATCGCCATTTTTTAGCTTCATTTGTTGAATGTCTATATCTGCCTTATCTAAAACACCAATAGGAAGCGATTTAGATTTTATGATTTCTAAACTATCACCAGATTTTAAAAATGTTGCAACTGCTCCTACTTTTAAGAAATCAATTTTGCCAGTATATAAATCTATACTACTTAAATCAATTGTTGAAAATTTTTCTTCCTCAGAAAATCTCAATGTCATTATCGAATTTACAGTATTAATAGCCGTAATTTTACTAAATCCTGCCGATGTAAATTTTTCTATTAATTCAACAGCAGCCTCGCTCTCTCTACCTGCTTGGGGACCCGATCCCATGCCATCACTAATAACTGACATATAGCTTCCATCGGAAAGCTTACCAAAGCTATAACTATCTCCGTTTTGTCTTTCACCTTCTTTACACTGTCTAGCCACACTTGATACTACGTGAAACTTAGGTGTTTCTTCAATATTTACCTTACACATGTTTGTCTTTGAATCTATGCAGCACCCCTCATCACTAATGCACATAGATTTTCCTGTAACTCCATTTATAATAGGTAATAAATCCTTAACACACATTTGCCTTCCACTACAAGCATCAAGTGATAATTTAATACTAAGTCTTCCTAGCTTATCATTCAAACACATAAGATCATTGTGCTTAATTCTATTTTTATCTAAAGCTCTGCATAGAAGTTTCTCCATAGCAGAATCTATTTGAATTTCAGAATTAAAATCTTCAACAATTTCTCCTACAGAATCTGCCATATTGCCAATCTGATTTGCTAAAAGCTCCCTACCCTCACTAAGTCTTGTTCTCCACATTTCATTTATAATGTGTTTATTAACAATATCCTCTGCATTTTTAAGTATAGCAGTTCTCTTTATACATTTTCTTTCAATTTCATTAGGTACAATATTACTTTTTTTCTCGAAATTCTGAATTAGTTCTTCGAATGCTGCATATGTATAATGTAATTCTCTTTTCCAGCACATCGATTTCATATTGCAATTACTACACACCCTATCTGCAAGATTTTCAACGAGCGCGCTACTTTTACCTTTCATAGCTAACTTATCATTATCTACTAAATTATTTACTATATCGGACATATTAGAAAGTACATCTGAAAATTTATTTAGCCGCCCTACAAATGTATCTTTGATTTTATTTATATAACCCTGCTCTATACTTTGCTTTTTTTTATCCGAATTAAACTCTATGGATAATTTATCGTAAGTGTTTTGTGGTATTAATAAAAATATTGCACCTGCAACAAACGCTTCAAATAGTATAAATGTTGATCCAGTATTACAATATATCTTTATTATTGAGAAAGCTACTAAATAAGATATAACACTTAAAATTTTTCCAGTCTCTTTAAAAATTCCTGTTATTAAACCACATATGCCATACATTCCTATAAACACAATCATATTTGGCGATGACATTCCTACAATGATACCCATAGCAACTCCCGATGCAGCACCCGCTCCACTTCCATTAATGTATGCTATCATTATAACAAATGTCAGACCTAAAATATTTGTTATTGATATATTGAAAACACTGAGCCCCCAAGTACCTGCTATAATTAATGAACTTATAATTGACATACTTATTATTTCTTCATTTGAAAATATATGTTTTGTTTTAATCTCCTTAAAGCATAAAAGACTATAATCAAGAATAAAATATAAAGGAAAGATACATAAAACTAGAAAAAACGAATTTAAAAACGCCATTAAAGGACTTATCCTAACTATAAAAAAATTATAGATAAACAATTCGAACATAATAATAACAAACATGCTAGCTAAAGCTTTGGTTTTAACTTCCATTTTGTTGAATGCATGGCTTAAAATAGCCATAGTAACTGTTATTACTAGATATGATGGTAAATTGTTTATATTTTGATATAAAGTAATATAGCCTAAAAATATACCGCTTGCCGTAATTATTGAAATTTTGTCATCATTAACAAATACTACAGCTATTAAGAAAGCTATTCCAAATGGCGCTGTATTATTAATAAGAATAACTCTGCTTATTAATAAGCCAATCGTAAAATAAATAATTCCTCTTAAGATCAAATTAATATTCAATGCATTTTTCTTTTGTATTTCTTCCTTTACCTTTCTAACTCTTTCATATGGAAATATATCAATTCCGTATTGCATATTACAAATCACCCACCTTTAATATTTAGGTCTTCATTATAACAAATCCATATGGAAATAATTGTCATAAAGTGAGATGATTGTATATTTTTTATGAGACAATAAAATTTATATTTTTTATATCATAATTATACATTTCCCTATAATATAAAAAAACCTACTATATTAATATAGAGGTTTTAGATTATTAAATGAAGCTTGTCATTTCTTGCAATTATATATTCAAGAAATTTATACTTATATGTTTTTTTATCAATATGTTCTAGACATCATTTTAAAACAGGCGAAAAAATAACTCATAAGTTTCCTTATGAGTTATGGTAGCGGAAATAGGACTTGAACCTACGACCCTTCGGGTATGAACCGAATGCTCTAGCCAGCTGAGCTATTCCGCCATATTTGGTTGCGGGAGTAGGACTTGAACCTACGACCTTCGGGTTATGAGCCCGACGAGCTACCAACTGCTCCATCCCGCGATATTTAATGCTGAAGACCGGAATCGAACCGGTACGGTGTTTAACCACCGCAGGATTTTAAGTCCTGTGCGTCTGCCAGTTCCGCCACTCCAGCTCATTTACTTTTAGCTACTTTCATTAAAATACTTTATTTAATTACCAGGTCTAATAATTTAAGTTTAATGGTTGCGGGAGTAGGACTTGAACCTACGACCTTCGGGTTATGAGCCCGACGAGCTACCAACTGCTCCATCCCGCGATATTGGTGCTGAAGACCGGAATCGAACCGGTACGGTGTTTAACCACCGCAGGATTTTAAGTCCTGTGCGTCTGCCAGTTCCGCCACTCCAGCTTTCTTAATTGTAAGTAAAACTTACTAGCAACTTTTACTCAGTTTACATTTTAAGTTATTTATAACTTAATGGTTGCGGGGACAGGACTTGAACCTGTGACCTTCGGGTTATGAGCCCGACGAGCTACCAACTGCTCCACCCCGCGATATTAATACTTAAAACTGTTAACTACCCTATGTAATGAGTTATCTGAAACTCATTGGTTGCGGGGACAGGACTTGAACCTGTGACCTTCGGGTTATGAGCCCGACGAGCTACCAACTGCTCCACCCCGCGACATTAATGTTAATTTTAAGGTTAAAGTATTATTAACTATATAATCTTAATTTGCTATTAAATAAGTTTTTAAAATCATTTTCAATTATATACTAATATATATCTATTTGTCAATAACTTTCACAGAAAAAACATATTAGTTTTTAAATATATATGGTAGCGGAAATAGGACTTGAACCTACGACCCTTCGGGTATGAACCGAATGCTCTAGCCAGCTGAGCTATTCCGCCATGTTTGGTTGCGGGAGTAGGACTTGAACCTACGACCTTCGGGTTATGAGCCCGACGAGCTACCAACTGCTCCATCCCGCGATATTTGGTGCTGAAGACCGGAATCGAACCGGTACGGTGTTTAACCACCGCAGGATTTTAAGTCCTGTGCGTCTGCCAGTTCCGCCACTCCAGCCTACTTGCTAGCTTACTAATTCCATATAAAACGATACCTCTTGGCAACATGTTTTATTATATATGATGTATAAACTGTTGTCAATAACTTTTTATTTTTTTAAAATAGGAACTAAATACTTAGTTCCTAAAAATGATTCTATTCACTGTTCACTAATAACTTGAAGTTTTTTTACTATATCCTCTGCCTTTTCCTTCTTGATGTTTTTTAACATCTTGAAATCTTTCTTCACTATCTTTTAAAAATTTAGTCATTATATCTTCAAACCCACTTACATTCGATTTGTTTTTTTCTTTATCCCAATCTATCTCCATTGGTTTAATAGACTTTTTAGGAACTCCCGCCTGTTTTATTGATAAACTTATTTTACCATTATCATCAACAGAAATTACTTTAACTTTTACTATATCATTTTCTTTAAGATGATCATTAACATTTTTAACAAATGTATCTGAGACCTCAGATATATGCACTAGTCCTGTCTTACCCTCCACTTCTACGAACGCACCAAAATTAGTGATATTTACTACTTTACCTTCTACAATACTTCCAGCCATTAAGGTCATATTAAAAAGACTCCTCCTTAAAAATTATGTTTTTTATTTTATATATTAATTTAATAATAAGTATAACATTAATTATATCGTTTAGTTTTTATTGTCCATTACAGGAGTTTCACCTTCTTTAACAAGACCTAAAATTTCTCTTGCCAATTTTTCTATATATTTGTCAGTTTTAGATAACTCTACTTCATCCTGCAATGTTTTCTTTTCTTCTTTTTTCTTTTGTAATTCCACATTGTACTTTTGTAATTCTTTTTTTTGTCTGCCCATGGTTGCTTGTTGCTGAATAAAAAGATAACTTACATACACAAACACAAAAATTAATACAAGGCCTCTAATATTAAACTTTTTTTTCATATCATATACCCTTTTCCTTTCCATGGAATGAGTATTCTTTAAGTTTCCTAAACCTATTCTAATTTGTATTTCACATTACTTCAAGCTATTTCTTTATAATTTATCTTTTTTTTTTATTTTAAGCTTATAAAACAATAAATTAATAGGGTATAATACTACATTCATTGCAACTCTAAATAATTTTCCATTAAATTTTAGTGATCTATATTGCAATTTAATAAAAATTCTACTTATAAGTTTTAAATATAAGTATACCCCTATTATTAAACATAAATACACATAAAAGTTTATGTACCCCTCATTAGTATACATCAAAAATACAAAAACAACTATAGAAGTTAATGTCCAAAATAGTAAATCCTGTATTATCGTTAATATTTTATTAGGATTTTCAAATCCTCTTATCAATCTATATATATCAAAAGATACTCCTGTTATTATTCCTGATAGCAAACTAAAGATTATAAGTCTAACTTGGTCTATAATTGAAATTATCATAACGCGTCTACCTAAACAATCTTGCTATTATGCTATCTTTTTTAACTTTGCCTTTATCGCTCGTGTATACAAAAGAATCCACTTTTCCAGTTATTATAACGTCTCCATTTTGCACGTCTAACTTATTCATCTTTAATTCTTGTCCTTTTACCATCATTATTCCAACGTCTGTGTTTAATAATATCTGATTTTCATTAAAGTTTATAACCTCTATAACACCATTAATAGTTAACTTTCTTCTATTTTCAAGCGTTAGATTACTTTTCTTATCTTCTATTTTTGTTTCTTTTTTTGCTTCCATAATATCCTCCTTATTAATTTTACCATTAAAAATCGGGAACTAAGAAGCTATTCTCAATTCTTAATTAATGACATATTATTATATTCTTATAAAATATATATGCTCATTAATCTTAATTAAGAATTATATTTAATAACATTTATTCTTTGTCTTCTTTACCTGAAATCATTTCATACATTTCTTTTGCACTTTCTTTTGTAACATGTTCTGAAATATTTATAATTTTAGCTCTTAAAGTTTGATTTGCAAATTTTATTTCTATAGTGTCACCTTCAGATACAACTGTACCCGCTTTAGCAACTTTATCATTTATAGATACTCTACCGCTCTCGCAAGCTTCTTTTGCAATGGTTCTTCTCTTTATAATTCTTGAAACTTTCAAATATTTATCTAATCTCATTTATACTTCCCCTTTTTAATGTTTTTTAGCATTATAAGAATTTATAAATCAAAGTTTCTAAAATAAAAAACCTAGATATACATCCAGGTTTTTTACATAATAGCAAAATTATTTATTTACTATATCTTTAAATTCTTTACCAGCTTTAAATACTGGAACTGTTGAAGCTGCAATTTGAATTTCTTCTTTTGTTCTTGGGTTTCTGCCCATTCTAGCTGCTCTAGCTCTTGTTTCAAAAGTTCCGAATCCAACCAATTGAACTTTTTCACCTTTTTCTAATGTTTCCTCAATGCTTTCTATAATTCCTTTTAGAGCTGCTTCCGCATCTTTTTTTGTTAGATTAGATTTTTCTGCAATGCTTGTTATTAATTCTGACTTATTCACTTTTGTTACCTCCTTGTTATAAAATACACTATTAAAGCATATTCTTCACTAATTTTGAAATTCCTTCTTTTTGACCAGTTTTTATTTTACAAATAAATTTACAAGCTTTTAGATTTGTTCCATAATTTGTCCATATCTGCAAGTGACATCTGATTTAAATCCAAACCTTTATTCCTTGCATTTTCTTCTATGTACCCAAAGCGATTAATAAACTTATCTATAGTATAATTTACTGCAAATTCAGGGTCTATGTCAAGTAGTCTAGCGATATTTACTGTAGAAAACACCAAATCTCCCACTTCTTCTAGTATTTTTGCCCTGTTTTCACCTTTATATACATCCCTTACTTCTCCCAATTCCTCGAGCACCTTTTCCATAGCATCTTCAAGACATTCAAAATCAAAGCCCACTTTTGATGCTTTTTGTTGAACTTTGACCGCCTTCATTAAACCTGGAAGATTTTTTGGAACATGCTTTAAAGCCTCTGTATAACTATTAAACTGTTTTTCCTTACTCTTAATAATTTCCCAACTTTCCAAAACCTGCTTCGTATTCTTACTTTCTAAACTTTTAAATATATGAGGATGTCTATTTACCATCTTATTTGTGATACCGCGAATAACATCATTTATATTAAAATATCCTTCTTCTTTTCCTATTTTGGCATGGAATATTACCTGTAATAACACATCCCCCAATTCCTCTATAAGATTATCCTCATCTTTTTCATCAATAGCTTCTAAAACTTCATAACATTCTTCGATAAGGCATTTTTTCAAAGATTCGTGGGTCTGCTCTCTATCCCACGCACATCCATTTTCATCTCGAAGCGTATCCACAACTTTAATTAAATCGTAAAAATCTTTTGTGGCATCTATTTTTTTTGGTATATATATCGAGGTTAAATAATCAATATCCTTTTGCCTATCTAATTCATATAAATAGATTTTCCTAGTACTTTCAAGATCTTTTATACCCGCTGCGCGAACAAAATAAATTTCCATATCTGCTTCATAATACTCAAGTAAGGCAAGTTTTACATCAGATGCTATAGAAAGACTATATACTTGAGTTATTAATAATCCCACTCTTTTATCTAGAACTTGGTTTTCTATATCAAAGGCATCTATAATTTTTAATCCTTCAATAGGATCTAATTTCAAACTTTGAATTACTGCATCTATAAAACTAACCGCTGGGAAAATTTCTATATCAATTTTATTCTTTGCACATAACTCTATTAAAAGTTTAACAGAAGTTTCTGCAACAAGGGGATGACCCGGAACTCCGTAAATAATGTCTCCATACAGCTTCTGCTTGTCAACAAGATCTTCTGCAATAGACCTATATACGTCATCGAAATTATTATTTTCTTCATATCTATTATCATAAGTCTCAAATTCAATACACAATGTTTTTAGGTAGTCTACAGTAGGATGTTTTTCTGTTCTTAAATAAATATTTTTACTGTTTTTAAGAATTTCAAGCGTCCCTATAGTTAGTGAATCTATCGCCCCTGGACCAAGTCCCACAACTTTAATCATTAACTTCCACTCCTTTTTTTATTTTTTACTCAAAAATTTATTCTTAATTTCTTGATACTCAAATACTCTAAGCAAAAATATAAATATTAAATAAACAATAACGCCTATTAATATGGATATTATACAAGATAACCCTCCACTCATTGTATAATTATAGACAATAGCATCACTAAATACAACTGCAACTATCATTATAATAGCAGCAATAGCTGGTTTAACAAAAGCATCTACCTTGTTGAATTTTATATTTAAACTTTTCTTTAAATCATGCATATTTAACAAGCAACTTGTTATATATCCTAAAATCGTTCCTATAACTGCCCCATAAATATTTACGAATGAAAACGAAACCAATATGTATGTCACAATAACCTTTACGATGCATCCTAAAGCCAAATTATATACAGGTTTCATGTAATTACCTATACTTTGTAGTATTGCTGTACTCGTTTGTGTTAAGATTACAAAAGGTATACATATTGAAATATATTTAAGTATTTCATATCCTGCCGCATCTCTCATAAAAACTAAATGCATTATAGGATAGGCCATAAAAAACATTCCTAAAGAAGACGGCAATGATATAACATTAGACAATTTTACAGCCATATCTACCCTTTTAATCAACTCTCTGCGCCGACCCAGATAGAATGCCTCTGCAATTATAGGCACTAGAGATGCACACAGCGCCACCGAAAGAGCTAAAGGTACATTCATCAAGGTAAATGCTTTCCCAGTCAATTGGCCATACATAACAGCTGATTGTAAATGTGAAAATCCTGCTTTTAGCAATTGTTGTGGTACTAAAACAGAATCTATTAATGACATAATAGTCCCTACTGCCGCACCAAGTGATATTGGAATTGCAGCCTTACCTAAATCACCCAAAATATGCTTATGTTTTATTTTTTTTCTTACTGGTATTTCACGTACCACCTTAAAATATGTTGAAACTAAATATATACTTCCCATAATTGCACCAACCAATGTTCCAAGTGCTGCGCCTCCAGCTGCATATTCAATCCCCTTTGGAAATAATAAATATGCAAACAAAACTCCAGCCACAACTCTTCCAACTTGCTCTATTATTTGTGAAATCGCAGTAGGCCTTACATTTTGAAGTCCTTGAAAAAAACCCCTAAACGTGCACATAATAGATACAAAAATTGGTGCTGCAGCTATTGCCAAAAAAGCGTAATATGATTTACTATCCCATTTAAGCAATGATATAATAGGCCTTGCAAACATTATCATAAATGTAGTAAATACTGAGCCTAATATAATCATAAGAATAAGCGTTTGTCTTAAGACTTGCCCAGCTCCCTCCCTGTCATTTTTAGCGTTCATCTCGGCAATAAGTTTAGACATAGCTATTGGTACTCCTGAAGCTACCGCCACAAAGAACATGTAGAGCGGATAAGACATTTGATAATATCCCATCCCCTCATCTTTTATAAGTGCTTGTATTGGGATTCTAAAAAATAATCCTAAAAATCTTGCAAATATACCTGCCATTCCAAGTATAATAGTTCCTTTTATCAATGAATGTTTCTTCATAATAACCTCCTTATAATCCTATATTGCTGTAAATATATACATCCTATGATTATAATTATTTAATTTAAGAGATTATTATTACTAATACTTCAAAAAATAAAAGTATATATTACTGCAAATATATTTCAATCGCTTAGTAATATATACTTTATAACCTAATACAACTATTGTTCCATTTGTTTTCCTAAGAAAGATGCTGCAGTTTCAGCTAATTTTAATTCTAAATTCCCAAACTTTATTCCCGGCTCTGTCGACATTATTAGTACTGCACCAATTGCATCGCCTTCTGTTATTATAGGCGCGATTACTTGAGCACTGTATTTATTCTCCATATCATCATCGTACAATGATATGACTTTTTCAAAGCCTTCACCCAAGACAATTGGTTTTCTATTTTCCATTGCTTTTTCTAATTCAATACTAACCTTTTTATCAACATACTCTTTCTTAGGGCACCCACTTACGGATATTATATTATCCTTATCGCATATAATTATCGCATTTCCAATAGTTTGTTGTAATGATTCAGCATATTCCCTAGAAAATTCACTTAATTCACCTATAGGTGAATATTTTTTTAAAATAACTCCACCTTCTCTATCAGTAAATATTTCTAGTGGATCTCCCTCTCTTATTCTAAGAGTTCTCCTTATTTCCTTAGGAATAACAACTCTTCCTAAATCATCTATACGTCTTACTATACCAGTTGCTTTCATTTAAATACTCCTCCTTATATAAACCCTTATATAATATACTAGCTCTATTATTATCTTTCAAAACTTGAAATTTTATGCACATTTGTATATGTTTAATTTTAAAAAGGAAAATAAGGAGGATTCCCACTCAATTTACTGCTTTTTTTTAAAAAATTCTATATTAACAAAATGAAAAAACAAAGAATACCTCTTTATATCGGTATTCTTTGTTTTTTAAAATTTAAAATTTATAAGTTTTTATCAATTTTTGTTACATTAGCTTCCGTTGTCCATTTTTTCATTGCTGCTGTCCATGCAGTTTCTTTATTTTTTGTTAAAAGAGTTTTTTCTATTTCTGCTTTAACAACTGCAAACTTCTTTGCAGGATAATTTGTTCTTGCAATATCCTTTATTAAATGGTATCCAAATTGAGTTTTAACTGGTTCTGAAACTTTACCTGCTGGCACCTTAATAGCAGCTGCCATAAACGTTGCATCCATTGAAGTATCATCGAATTTTAAAGTTCCTAACTCTCCACCAGTGTCTTTAGTTCCATCTGTTCCTTTTTCTTTAGCAAGTTTAGCAAAATCTTCACCGGCATCTAAACGCTTCTTAATAGCTACTGCCTCAGCTTCTGTTTTAACTAAAATATGAGCTAAATGAATTGTATTTGGCTTTGTTGAATATAACGCTAAATTAGCATTATAGTATGTTTGTGCCTCTGCATCTGTAACTTTAACATTTTTTGTAGTTTCAGTCTTTAATGCATCTTGAATAACGCTTGGCTTAATTCTTGCCTTTAATGCCTCTTCTGTTATACCAGCTTGTGTTAGCGCTGCTTTATACTTTGCATCCGTTCCTAAGCTTTTCTTAATCTCTAATAATTGCTTATTAATTTCTGCATTTAATTTAGCATCTGTAGGCACTAATTTGAGTTCTTTTGCTTTATAAGTTACAATCTCCTCATTAATTAAACCTGCTAATACCTGTTGTTTTTGAGTTGTTAATTGTGTCATAGCCTCGGTATTAGTTGTATAATTTGTTCCATATTGTGTTTGCAATTGTTTAATAACACCTGCTAATTGATCGTTTATTTGTCCTTTTGTTATCTTAGTACCAAAAACCTTTGCTACTTCAGTTTTTGCAATACCTTCTGGTGTTTTTTCAATCATATTACAGCCAATTAACGATGTAGCAAACAACGTTATTAAAGCCGCACTAATTATTTTTTTTACGTTTTTCATTTTACTTCCCCCATTCTTATGTATATCGTAATTATAGATTTTGATACGATACCATTAATTTTAACACTAATTTACTTTATTTCAACTATACTTTTTATACGATTAACAATTTCTATCAAACTTGTAAGTACTTCCTCTTTAATTGAATTTTTAAATTTATATGAAAACGCTGGCTTATTTCCTAATTTGAATACAATACTTCTATTATATTTACTAACCAAAACTTTAACTACTTCTTTATTTATTCTTTCAGCCCTATCGAATTCTAATATTATCTCATCCTTGACCTCTTTAATTTCTATTATTCCTACTTTAGCAGCTATACATCTAAGGTATGCAATATTCATAAGGTTTTCAACACAAGATGGTATATCTGAGAATCTATCTTCTATCTCTTCTTGTATTTCTTGCATATCTTCCAGGCAATCAATAGCTGCAATTTTTTTATAAATTTCAATTTTCTGAGACTCATCTTCTATATAAGTTCCAGGAATATATGCATCTATCTTAATTTCAACTGATGTTTCAATAGGTTCCTTTTCAACATCGCCCCTTATATTCTTAACTGTTTCTTCAAGCATTCTACAATATAAATCATAACCTACAGCTGCCATATGACCATGTTGCGCACCGCCCATCATATTTCCAGCTCCCCTAATTTCAAGATCCCTCATTGCTATCTTAAAACCAGACCCAAGCTCCGTAAAGTCCTTAATCGCTTTAAGTCTTTTCTCAGCAACTTCTGTTAATACCTTATCTTTTTTATATGTTAAATACGCATAAGCTATTCTATTTGACCTACCAACTCTACCTCTTAATTGGTATAGCTGAGAAAGCCCCATCTTGTCTGCCTCATATATTATTATTGTATTGGTGTTTTGGATGTCTATTCCGGTCTCAATGATTGTGGTACACATCAATATATCATACTTATTCTCCATAAACTCTATCATTACAGCCTCGAGTTCTCTCTCTGTCATCTGCCCATGTGCAATGCACACTCTTGCTTCAGGAAGTAAATTTCCAATGTATGCCGCCATATCTTTTATTGTTTCTACCCTGTTATAAACAAAGAAAACTTGACCTTTTCTATTCATCTCTCTTAGTATAGCATCCCTTATTAATTGATCATTAAACTCCACCACATAGGTTTGTATCGGATACCTCTCCTCTGGTGGTGTTTCTATTACACTTATGTCGCGAACACCAGTAAGTGACATATGAAGAGTCCTTGGAATTGGCGTAGCTGTTAGCGTAATTACGTCTATGTTTTTTCGAAGGCTTTTTATTTTCTCCTTATGAGTCACCCCAAAACGTTGCTCCTCATCTATAATTAATACCCCTAGATCTTTAAATTTTACATCGCTCTGAATAATCCTGTGCGTCCCTATTAATATATCTACATTTCCCTCTTTCGTAGCTTTAATAACAACCTTTTGCTGAGCCGGTGTTCTAAATCTACTTACCATCTCAACTTTTACAGGAAAATCTGAAAATCTCTTGGTAAGATTTTTATAATGTTGCTCTGCGAGTATTGTAGTTGGCACTAAAAATGCTACTTGTTTGCCATCCATAACTGCTTTAAAAGCCGCTCTAACGGCAACTTCTGTTTTTCCATATCCAACATCTCCGCATATTAACCTATCCATCGGCTTATCCGATTCCATATCTTTTTTTATTTCCTCAATTGCTATTAATTGATCTGGTGTTTCATCAAATGGAAATTCATCTTCAAATTGTTTTTGCCATATAGTATCCTTGCTGTATTTATGTCCCTTAAGTGTAGCCCTAGTAGCATAAAGCTTTACCAAGTCCTCTGCAATATCCGCAATTGAATTTTTAACTTTATTTTTAGCCTTAACCCATTCTGCTCCACCTAATTTACTGATTTTTGGAGCCTTGCCTTCACTACCAATATATTTTTGTACCAAATCTAATTGTTCCACCGGAACATAAAGTGTGTCTCCAGAATTATAGCTAAGATCTAAATAATCTCTTTTGTGACCATGAACCTCCAATTGCTTAATTCCTTTGTATACCCCTATTCCATGATTTACATGAACAACATAGTCCCCCAATTTAAGTTCTGTAAAACTTTTAAGTTTACTTGCTCCCTTTTTATTAGCACGACTAACAGCTTTTCTTTTTGATCCACCAAAAACCTCTTTGTCAGATATAATGCATAATTTTAGCTGCGGATATTCAAACCCCTTTAATTGATTCCCAAAGGTTACAACCACTTCTCCAAACTCAATTTTAGAAATACTGTCCTTATAGACACTTTCAATTCCTTTATCACGAAGCGTATCTATAAGCCTTTCGCCCCTAGTTCTTGTGCCAGATAAAATTACAGTTTTGTAGCCCTTGCTTTTTTTATCCTTTATATCTTCGATAAGCATATCCAATTGACCATGATAATCATAAATGGTAATTTGAGAAAAAGATATTATAGCTCTTGGCTTAAGCATTTTTGTAGTTTTAGCAATAGCGTTTATTGTCAAAACTTCAAGACTTTCTAACTCTTCATATATACGCTGCTTCTCAATTAAAACTTCTGCTTGTTTAGGAAGTATACTTCCTCGCCTTAAAGAAGTTTCATAATTTTCTTCAAACTCAAGATATACACTATCTAATTTACCTTGGCATCTTTGTGCATCATCAACTACTATAAATGCTCCTGGCATATAATCCAAAAAAGTAGATGTAGTATCATAAAAATAAGGCATATAACTATCAACGTCTTTAAAACTTCCGGTTTCTTTAAGTGCTTCTAAATTAATATTAACAAGAGACGTTATTCTTTCTATAGCTTCTTTATCCTTTTTCTTATGTAAACTTCCGATCATATTCTCTAAATTTTCCTTTATCTTGTCATAACCTTTTTTTCTACTATCCTCAGTTAGTATAATTTCTTTTGCTGGGAATATTTCTATTTTTTTTACCTTATCTATACTCCTCTGGGTTTCACTATTAAATGTCCTTATAGAATCTATTTCATCGTCATAGAGTTCTATCCTAAATGGTAACGCAGATATAGGAGGATATAAATCCATTATCCCTCCCCTTATACAAAATTGACCTTTAGTTTCTACTCTATCTACCCTCTCGTACCCACATTGAATTAATTTTTCTGAAAAGGCATTAAAATTTAGTGTGCCTCCTACCGATAATTTAAAAACATATTTTTGAAGCAAATTCACCGGTATATAAGTAGCCGCTATCGCTTCTATACATGTAACTATTATTTTCTTACCACCTTCAGTAATTTTTTTCATTACCTTAAGTCTTTCCCATCTTAAATCCCCTGATACAGCATCTGCGTTATAAAATCCCATTTCTCTAGTTGGATAATAATACACGTCGTTTACATAAAAGGATAAGTCCTCATAAATATTTTTAGCCTCTACATCACTGTGTGTTAAAATAAGTATTGATTTATCTAGTTCTTCATATACACCATTCACTAAATAACCCTTTGCTGATTCTGAAAGTCCATATACTCCAATTGGGTATACCTTTTTTTCTATATTACTTAGGATATCTTTAAATTGATTACTTTCCTTTAAAGGCTTCATAAGCCCACTTAGTCTCATGTTAACACCTCTCACTCATTACATAAATGTATAAATAGTATTTTAATAGAATTACTTTTTTAAGCATTAAACCCATTAAACTGGTTCATAGCCTCACTGCATCCCTTTTCGATTATAGTTTGGGTTGCTTGTATAGTCGCCTCAAAAGTCTTTTCGACAAGTATTCGCTGATCTTTAGAAAATCTCCCTAAAACATGAGGTATTAGTGCCCTCTCTGGTTTCCCTACGCCTATTTTTATTCTAACAAACATGTCAGATGACAAATTCTCAATAATGCTTTTTAAACCATTATGTCCGCCAGCACTCCCTTTACTTCGTATTCTTAATTTACCTACATCCAAACTAATATCATCATGTAGTATGATGATATTTTCATTAGGAATCTTATAAAATGAGGACGCTTCTCGTACACTTTCCCCACTCAAATTCATATATGTACTGGGTTTTAATAAAATAACTTTATTAGAACCTATATTAATTTCCGCGCATACACCTTTAAATTTTATCCTATTAATTGATACATTATACTTATCTGCCATCAAATCAATTACATCGAATCCTACATTATGTCTTGTATGTCTATATTCATCTCCTGGATTTCCCAGTCCAACTACTAAATACATCATTACCTCCAAATATTATTATGATTAGACTATATATCTGTTACATAATTATTTTTTCATTTACCTTTTTTATAATATTATACCAATAAGTGTTATAATCTACAACTATACATAAAAACGCTCCACTTAATTTTAATTTGTAGCTTTTAATTCAGATAAAGTTATGCTAATATCCTTATATTTACCATTTCTTTGAACCTTGCAACGCACACTTTTTGCAACTTTATATTTATCTAAGATATTACTTAACTCTTCCATATTTTTAACGCCTACTCCGCCTATTTGAGTTATAATATCAGTAGGCATAATTCCAGCTTTGTATGCCCCACTACCACTTACAACTTCTTGCACATACACTCCCTCTATACCATTATTACCAACTGAGATTGCAGCTACTCCATAAATACCTATAGCAGGCCTTATAACTTTACCATAGGTCATCAAATCACTTATAATTTCTTTAGCTACATTTGTATTAATAGCAAATCCCATCCCAGAAGTTTCACTAGCTGAACCGATTTTTAAACTATTTATACCAATTACTTCTCCGTTAATATTGCATAATGCTCCCCCACTATTTCCTTCATTTATAGTTGCATCAGTTTGTATTACTTTATATATGGTTTGCTCACCAGTCTTTTTATCAACTATATTAATTTTTCTGTCTAATGCACTTATAATCCCTGCGGTAACCACTCCTGAAAACTGCTCTCCTAGTGGATTACCAATAGCAATAGCTAAATCACCAACATTAACCTTTGATGAATCACCAAGTTTTGCCACAGGCAAATTGCTAGCTTCAACTTTTATAACTGCCAAATCTGATATAGCATCAGTCCCTATTACCTTCGCTTTCAAAACCTTATAATTACTAAGTTTTACCTTTATTTCTGTCGCGTTTTCAATCACATGATAATTTGTAATAATAAACCCTTCACTTTTAAATATAATTCCAGACCCACTAACCTCAGGTGTTTCCTCTACACCTTTCACATTAACAATTATACCAACTACTGTTGGTGATACCTTCCTTGTAACCTCTGAGATAGAATTTGAATATATATCCTTATTATTTTCTTCTAATTTACTCTGGGTTAAATCACCGCTAATATTTTCTTGTAATTTATCTTTACTAATAACATAATTTGCTGTAATTCCTCCAGAAAGGGCAGCTATTAACATAAAAAGTATCACTTTTAAGAACATTTTAAAATAATTTCTTTTATTATTTTTTCTAAATTTAATTTCTCCAAAGATATCCTGACCTCGCTCTGCATTCTTCCATAAAGCATCTCTTATTTCTTCATTAAATTTATAGTTATCCTTGTTATCCATAGTCTCACCCGCCCTTCTTGTTATAATTACATTATGGAAGTTTTTAAAATTATTCTACTTTCATTAACGTAAAAGTAAAATAAACACCTTTATCTTTGTTTTCCACCCATATATCTTCCTGTAATTGAGTTATTATATTTCTAACTATAGCTAGACCAAGCCCAGTACTGTCTTTTGCTGTTCTTGCTTTATCTGCTTTGTAAAACCTATCCCAAATATGCAATAAATCTTCTTCTGCTATTTGTGGACCATCATTAAACACAGATATAAAAGCTTTTCTACCTTTAGTTTTTGAACTAATTTTTATTTTTCCACCCTCATTAACATATTTTATTGAATTATCTAATAAATTTGTAATTACTTGCACGAGCCTATCTTGATCTCCTGCTACGAATAAATTATCCTCTTCAAAACACACGTCCACACAGGCACGTTTCTCTTTAATCTTCGTTTCATTTTTTATAACTGTAAGTCTAATTATTTCGTTAATATCCACTTTAATAATCTTTAAACTAAACTCTCCAGCTTCAATTGCAGACATATCTAGTAAGTCGTTTACGAGTCTTGTTAATCTTTGAATTTCTTCATATGCAATGGATAAATAGTATTTTTCCTTTTCCTCTGGAATTACTCCATCTAGTATTCCTCCAATAAAACCCTTAATTGATGTTATAGGCGACCTAATTTCATGTGATACATTTGATATAAATTCACGTCTGTTTTTTTCATTTTTTTCAACAGAATCCGCCATAAAATTAAATGTTTGAGCTAGTTCTCCGATTTCATCATTAGATTTTAAATAAACCCTTTTATTAACATCCCCATTAGATATCTTCCTAGCTACAGAATTAATCTCTGCCAAAGGCTTTATAATTATTTTTTGAGAAAAGTAGTATATAACTATACAAGAAAATATTATTGCGAAAATTGCAGATATCCAAATTATTTCATAAACACGTTTTAAAGGGGAACCTATTTCATCAATGGAATTGTATAATATTATTGATCCCTTAAAACTACCTGCCTCATTAATTATTGGGGTACCATAAACTCTTGCAGTTTTATCAAATACCCCAGCATAAGGTCCCGTAATCTCGAATGTATGCCCCTGTCTAAGTTGATCTAATTCTTCACCAAAAACTTGTTTTCCTATAAACTCCTTATGATCTTTATTAGATACAGCATAAACATAACCCATACTGTCTGTAAGCCATATATCCGACTTTATATACTTGGAAATTATGGTTATTATGTCGTTTACTTGTTGAGACGTAGCGTCACCATCCCTCTCCATGTATTTCATAGCAATTCCTTGTATCATATATGACTTATCCAGAAATTGTTCTTTTTTTTGATCAAAAAAATAACTTTGAAACCAATAAGACAAAAATGACGCAATAATTATTAGGCTCATAGATATTATGATAGTGTAGGTTGCTAACATCTTAAAAAACAGCCCTTTTTTGACCATTTTACTTCACCTCAAATTTATATCCTACTCCCCAAACAGTCTCGATCTGCCAATTAGGTCCACCTTGAAGTTTTTCCCTTACTCTTTTTACATGAACATCCACGGTTCTAGAGTCTCCTGGATAATCGTATCCCCAAACTTCACATAAAAGCTGTTGCCTAGTAAACACCCTATTCTTATTAAGAGCTAAATAATGTACTAATTCAAATTCTTTAGGCGGCATTTTAACCTCCGCGCCTTTATATGTAACATTGTACGAATTAATGTCTATTTCTAGGTCTTCAAAATTCAAAACTTCTTTACCACCATTATCTAAGTTATAACGCCTAAGTACAGCCTTTACTCTCGCAATTATTTCTTTTGGCTCAAACGGTTTTACTACATAATCATCTGCTCCAAGTTCTAGTGCTAATACCTTATCAAAAGTTTCTCCTTTAGCTGTAAGCATAATAACAGGAGTTTCATGTTCTTTTCTTATCCACTTCAAAACATCAATCCCATCAATATAAGGTAACATTATATCTAAAAGCACTAAATCTGGTTTATAACTTAAAAAGGCTTCCTGCGCAGCCCTACCATCATGTGCTACTTTTGTAGCATACCCAGAGCTTTCAAGATACATTTTAATTACCTCGGCAATATTTTTATCATCATCAACTATTAGTATTTTACCTATAGTTCCTTCCATATCAGTACCTCCAAATTATTTTATCTATTATTTTTATTAATTAAATTCGAATAAATTTTCTTATAAATAATTTACCTTATTACTAATTTATCATACTTTAATGTTATCTTATTAGTTTTTTGAAAATGTTACAAATTATTCACCGTTACAATGGAGTAATTTCCTTGTTTTTTTAAATTTAATTTATGTATATTGTAATCATTTTTTGAATATTTTGTAAATATTATTGTAATAAAAAATAGCGATGCTTTATTATAAAGATAATAAAGCATCACTATTTTAAACTATGTAATTATAAGTTATTAGTATCTTCAAATAGCTTGCTTACAGAAACATCTTCATATATTCTCTTTATAGCTTCAGCCAAAATTGGTGCCACTGATAATGTAGTGAATTTTGAGCACTGCTTATCTTCTGGTATCTCAATTGTATTTAATATTATTAATTCTTTTATTACAGAATCGTTTATTCTTTGAATAGCAGGACCTGATAACACTCCATGACTACAACAAGCATAAACCTCTTTTGCTCCTAGTTTAACTAAAGCATTAGCTCCATTAGTTATCGTACCTGCAGTGTCTATCATATCATCCATCATGATAACCGTCTTATTTTTAATATCGCCTATAACATTCATAATCTCTGCAACATTAGCTTTTGGTCTTCTCTTATCAATTATTGCTATTGGTGCATGCAATTTATCTGCAAATTTTCTTGATCTAGCAACGCTTCCAAGATCTGGTGCAACTACAACTACATCATCCCTATCCTTAAAACCATTTTCGATATAGTATTTTGCAAGTATTGGTGTTCCTGTCATATTATCAACAGGGATATTGAAATATCCTTGTATTTGAGCTGCATGTAAATCCATGGTAAGCACTCTATCCGCTCCTGCAGTTGTTATAATATCTGCCACAAGTTTTGCTGTAATTGGATCTCTAGCTTTTGCTTTCCTATCCTGTCTTGCATATCCATAATATGGAATAACAGCTGTTATTCTTCCTGCCGAAGCTCTCTTAAATGCATCAATCATAATAAGTAATTCCATTAAATTATCATTTACTGGTGCATTAGTTGATTGAACAACAAATACATCCGCTCCTCTAACTGTTTCATGAATATTAACAGATATTTCTCCGTCACTAAAAGTTCCTACATTCGAATCTCCGAGTGGTAATCCGAGTATATCTGCTATATCTGACGCTAATTTAGGATTTGAGTTACCTGTGAAAATCTTAATATTTTTGCCATGGCTTATCATCTGCAGTCCTGATTCTCAAAATTTTCATAAATCATATTTTAGTATAATTTATATATATTTTCATTCTATTTACTAAATAGAATGGCAGTCTAGAGTATTAAAATCTCACATACTATATCACGTAATTTTTCATATACCCATTCTACTGCGAAAATCAGTTTTCCACCTCCCTTTGTAATTTACTTACTGAATACTTTGCTAACTTATTTATTAAGTCCTTTTTTTACTACCCAATTTTCAATATTCTTTTGCCTTGCTCTAGCTATTGCCAAAGTATTTTTAGGCACCCCACTTGTAATTGTAGACCCGGCAGCAGTATATGCATTATCATTAACTGTTACAGGTGCTACTAGATTAGTATTACAGCCTATAAAAACATTATTTCCTATGGTAGTTTTATATTTTGCTTTACCGTCATAATTTACAACCACAGTTCCGCAACCAAAATTACATCCACTTCCAACTTCGGCATCACCAATATATGTAAGATGAGATACTTTTGTATTATCCCCAATAGTTGATTTTTTTATTTCAACAAAATCTCCTATTCTAGCATGTTTACCTATATTGCTTTCTGGCCTTATATATGCGAAAGGTCCTACGGTAGTTTTCTCCCCTATTTGGCTTTCAATTACTACAGAGCTTTGAATTACAATTCCATTTCCTAAAATGCTATCAGTAATTCTATTATTAGGATAAAGAACACATTCTTCTTTAATGATAGTTGTGCCTTGTAGTACATTACCTGGATATATAATAGTATCTTTCCCTATCATAACATCGCAGTCTATATATGTATTGCTTGGATCCATTATTGTTACTCCATTTTCCATATGCTTTTCATTTATTCTTTTTCTCATAATCGCTTCAGCATTTGCAAGCTCTACCTTAGAATTAACAGCAGTAATTTCGTCAGCTAAAACATCAAATGCTCCAACTTTAAGCCCTTGATCCTTTAATATACCAATAACATCCGTTAAATAGTATTCCTTTTGAGCATTATTATTATCTAATTTATCTAAACTAATAAGTAGTTCTTTTATGTTAAAGCAATACATTCCCGAATTTATTTCTTCAACTAATTTTTCTTCGGTGGTAGCATCCTTAAACTCAACTATTTTCTTAACCTCTCCATTTTCATCGCGAATAATCCTACCATATTTTGCAGGGTCATTCATTCTTGAAGTTAATATAGTAGCTTTATAATTACCTTTTTCATGATAATCTAAGAGCTCTCTAACAGTATGCTCACTAATTAATGGCCCATCTCCAACAAATATTGCGACGATACCATCATTACCACTTAGAAATTCTTTGGCACACATAACTGCATGACCTGTTCCTAACTGATCTTCTTGAACAGAATAATTGATTTTTCTATCTTCTGTTCCTTTTTTAACCTCTGCGGCTCCTCTTCCAATTACCACATCTACCCTATCAATATCTGCACTTCTCATGGTATCAATAACATGATTTATCATTTCTTTACCACAAACTTTATGCATAACCTTAGGAGTATTTGAGTTCATTCTTTTTCCTTCACCTGCAGCTAATATTATAGCGCATTTATACAAATAAAACACCTCTTTATACAATAATTCGACATATTTACAGATTAAAAATTACATTAACTTTAATTAAAATACATTATATTATATTATATTATATATTATATTTTATAAAACATTTAATTGCAACTAGCCTTAACTATTTTTCATTATTTTCTTCGAAAAAATAAAAGGGGTTTCCCCCTCTTTTTTATACTTCTAAAACTTCTTCTGTTTTTTCTACTACTTTTTCTACTACTCTTGCTACTGGTTCTTCATTTCTAACTTTTTCATATTCATCTAAAATAGCTGTTTGAATTTTCTCTCTTGTTTGAGTATTTATTGGATGAGCTATGTCCTTAAATTCTCCATCTGGTGTTTTTCTACTTGGCATAGCAATAAAAAGACCACTTTGACCCTCTATAACTTTAATATCATGAACAACGAATTCATTGTCAAAAGTTATTGATACAATCGCTTTCATTTTACCTTCTGTAGCTATTTTTCTAATTCTAACATCTGTGATTTCCATACACTCCACCTCCAAGTTGCATTATACGTTATATTTATACTATTTCTCTATAAATTGTATTTTTCCTTCTAAAATTATAAATAAATATTAAATATTTTGAATATTACACTTTTTCGAATATTTCTGATGGAGTTAACTCCGCGATACCTTCATTATTTATTCCTGTGAACTGAATAATTGATATGTACTCTTCTACTAATTTATGTCCACTTTCAATATTATCGACAAGAACACCAATACCTAAAAGCTCACTTTCAAACTCTTTAAGTAAATTAATTATGCCTATTGCAGTCCCTCCAGCCTTCATAAAATCATCTATGAAAACACATTTGCTCCCTTTTTTTATAGATTTTCTAGATAATGACATCGTTTGAATCCTATTACTAGAACCAGAAGCATAATTTATGCTAACAGTACTTCCTTCAGTAACCTTAGGATCATGCCGTACAATAACTAGTTGGACGCCTAACATCTTTGCCACCTCATATGCCAGTGGTATCCCTTTGGTCTCCACCGTAACTACATAGTCTATATCTAACTCACTAAAAGCAGAGGCAAGTATCACTCCTGCTTTGTGCACTATTTCTGGATTATACATAATATCAGTCATATATATAAAATTTCCTGGTATTACTCTATCTTTTTGTATTAAAATTTTGCATATCTCATCTGCGAATATCCTACTTTCTTGCTTTGAGACTCCACAAATGTATTTTACTCCACCAGCTGCGCCGGCTACTGTTTCAATTCTTCCCATGGATAATTCATTAAGTGTTTCCCTGACAATAACAATATCTTCACTAATTGTAGATTTAGCTGCATTAAATAATTCTGTAAAAGTTTTTAGATTTATTGTTTTATTAGGATTTTCTGTTAGTACCTTTGTTATACCTGTAACTCTTTGATTTCTACTATATTTATTCATAATATATCACCCATATTTTTATTTTACGAATTTTACCTAGTAAAATTCATAATATCATTCGTATTTTAATTGTAAATCTTTTTTATCTTTATTACAATGCTTATAAACCCAATTCCAGAACGTTATTTTGTATTTTATTTAGTTTTTTTTGAATTGTGTATAGTTTTTTTGATATTTTGTATATAATTAAGAAGTGCTTATAATAATTATTTAATATAAGCACTACTAATATAATTTACATATACTAAATAATAATAACAATAATAATTTTTTTAAGGAGTTGATATAATGTCTTTTGATTTTATAAAAGATAAGAGCAAAAAAATTCATTTCATAGGTATTGGCGGTATAAGCATGAGCGGCCTTGCTGAAATACTTGTAAAAAACGGATATAAGGTTTCAGGTTCTGATATGCATTCTTCACATATAACCGATAAGCTAAAAAAACAAGATGTTGAAATATATATAGGACATGATGCCTCTAATATAAAAGATGTTGATTTAGTAGTTTACACTGCTGCTATCCCTCCTGAAAATCCTGAATATATTAAAGCTATTGAATTAAATATTCCTTTAATGGATAGGGCTGAATTTCTAGGTCAAATTATGAAAGGTCATAAATATAACGTAGCGATATCTGGTACACATGGTAAAACAACTACAACTTCAATGCTTGCACATATAATTTTAAAAGAGGATGTAGATCCTACAATATTAGTTGGCGGAGAATTAGATGCTATTTCCGGCAATGTTCTAGCTGGACATAGTGACTATTTTATTACAGAAGCCTGTGAATATAAGGCTTCATTTTTAAAGTTTTTCCCATATATTGCAACAATACTTAATATAGATGCAGATCATCTAGATTACTATAGGGACATAAATCACATTAAAGACACTTTTGTAAAATTCATTAATCTCATACCCAAAGATGGCTACCTAGTTGCAAATATAGAAGATGAGAATGTTAAAACTATTCTCCATAATAATGACTATAAATGTACTATACTTACTTATGGTCTAAATCACGGAGATCTTAGAGCAAAAGATATTGTTTATAACGAATTAGGTTGCGCAAACTTTAATGTATATAAAGAAGGCTTGTTGCTATTTCACATAAATCTTAATGTACCTGGGCAACATAATGTTCTAAATTCACTTGCAAGTATAGGAGCTTCACTAATTCTTGATTTTTCTAAAAACTCTATCACTTCCGGTCTTTCAGCATTTAATGGTACCCATAGAAGATTTGAGTTAAAGGGAACTAAGAACGGAGTAACTGTTATTGATGATTATGCTCATCATCCTACAGAAATAAAAACAACTCTAAGTGCTACTAAGCATTACCCCCACAATAAAATTTATTGTGTTTTTCAGCCCCATACTTATTCAAGAACCTTAAGCTTATTTGAGGATTTTTCAAATTCTTTTTACGATATAGATACTCTAATACTCGCAGATATTTATGCTGCTAGGGAGAAAGATACTGGTGTTGTAAGTTCAGATATGCTTGGCGATAGAATAAGAGAAAAAAACATAAATTGCATAAATATTCATAGCTTTGATGAAATTGTAAGTTATCTTAAAGCCAATTTACAAAATGGCGATATTCTTATAACTATGGGCGCAGGAGACGTTGTTAACGTAGGCGAAATGTACCTAAAATAATTATATATCTTAATCAAAATATTTTTAATAATTCATAAAAAAATCATGGGCTACTTGCCATGATTTTTTTATTTTCAATTATATTGCGTAAAAATATCATTTCGTGGTAACACTAAACTTGAAAAAATGTTTTGGAGGTATATATAATGAAAAATTTTCTAGTTTCGGCTGTAGTTGATATAGTAATAATTTTTGCCTCATATTTTTTATTTGTACATGTTATAAGTGGACCAACTCGTCATAGATTATATGAAAAATTTATGAGTTCTTTCGCAAAATTTGTAATTATTATTTTTGTAGCAAGTGTTTTGGTCACATCCCTTACTGCTCTTGTATTATATAAGACGCAATATATAGTGTATATTAATGTTGCCGCTCCTGTCTTAGTCTCTATATTAGTGGGTTTTGTTATGTCTACTGTACCTACTAGAGGTACCGGCGATAAGGAAACGGACACTCATAAAAAGTAATTAACATATTGATGCTTTTCGGATGGTATAATGAAATTACTATCCGAACCCTTTTTTAAATAATTGATAATTATTGTGTTTAAAAGTAAATATATAAATTATCTTGACATTTATACATTTATTTTATATAATAACTATTGTCTTCAACAAATAGAATTTATGTTTTATAGATTTTATATCAAATGTTTTTAGAAAGATTTGAAAATTTTGTTGACATTTATCAGTTTGTTTTGTATAATTAAAATTGTCTTCGGGGTGTAGCGCAGCTGGGAGCGCGCGTGGTTTGGGACCATGAGGTCGCAGGTTCAATCCCTGTCACCCCGACCAAAAAGAGTTGTCTAATGACAACTCTTTTTTTATTTCAAATTTTTTCACACTATTAAAATGTATAAAAAACTTCATTCTTGATAAAATTAATAATGATATTACATTTTATTGTGTTTTCTCAATATTATGCTAAAATCATTAAATAACTTATAACAAATTAGGAGTGATTATTTTGAATAAAATTTATAACGAACTTTTTAAGGCTCTAATTAAATCTTATAATGAAGATAATTTTGAAAATAAGGTTCATGAGTTACTATCTAAAGATGATGTTAATAAAAAAGACTTAAGTGCCATTATTTCTTCACTTTGTGGTGTTGATGTAGATTTTTCGCTTAATTACATAGATGATTTGAAAAAGGCTATCTCGACCTATGAAACAAATCATAAAGTTGTAAATAAAATTAAAGGTTGTACTATAAATTGTTCAGATAAACCAGGGAAAACAAGTTGCCAAGCATCTTGCCCTTTTGATGCTATATTAATAGATAATAAAACCAAGACTTCCTACATTGACAATGATAAATGCACAGAATGTGGATTTTGCGTAGACGCATGTCCTAGTGGTGCTTTAATGGATAAAGTAGAATTTATTCCACTTTTAAATTTATTAAAAGGAAATTCCACAGTTATAGCAGCTGTAGCCCCTGCCATTACTGGCCAATTCGGTGAAAATGTTAACGCTTATAATCTTAGAACCGCTTTTAAAAAAATAGGTTTCGCAGATATGGTTGAAGTTGCATTTTTTGCAGATATGCTTACAATAAAAGAAGCAGTAGAATTTGATGAACATGTTAAAACTAAAGAAGATTTAATGCTTACATCCTGCTGTTGCCCTATGTGGGTAGGAATGGTAAAGAGGGTGTACAATGATTTAGTTAAGTATGTATCCCCATCTGTATCTCCTATGATTGCATCTGGTAGAGTATTAAAGAAATTGAACCCTAACTGCAAAGTAGTCTTTATAGGACCCTGCATTGCAAAAAAAGGTGAAGCTAAAGAAAAGGATCTTTTAGGTGATATAGATTATGTACTTACCTTCGCAGAACTCAAGGGTATTTTTGAGACACTTGGCATTGACCCGGAAAAACTTGAAGAAGATGTCTCTACTGAATACGCATCTCGTGGTGGTAGACTTTATGCAAGAACTGGAGGAGTATCTATAGCTGTTGGCGAAATGATAGAGAAATTATTTCCGCAAAAACACCATTTATTAAATGCTATTCAAGGAAATGGTGTAAAAGAATGTAAGGTACTACTTACAAAAGCTCAAACTAAAGAAGTTCATGCAAACTTTATTGAAGGTATGGGTTGCGTTGGTGGTTGCGTTGGTGGACCTAAAGCTTTGATTGACTCAACCTCTGGGAGAAACAGAGTAAATAAATTCGCAGAAGACTCAAAAATCAAAACATCCATAGATAGTGATTGTATGAAAGATATTCTAAGTAGAATTGGTATTAATACTATTGATGATTTTAAAGATAAAGAAAAAACCAAAATATTTGGTAGAGAATTTTAAATTATATGTATAGGCTTATTTATGATACAATATACAGTAATATATATAATTGATTTTTTATGACAAAGGGAGGAGTTTATGAAAGCATTATTTGAGTATATAAGTAATAAAGATATTAACATACTTAGAATTATAAACAATTCTTGGAAGTGTAGGTTTTTAGATATTACAATGCCATCTATGACCTACTTAGGCTCCTTCCCTTTTATGTTTATATTTTGTACTGCTACTTTTTTATTTCATAGCACTTTACTTCATACTATGGCTATTAGCGCTATGATTTCAATAACACTTAGTACTGGCATTGGTAAAATACTAAAAGTAACCGTTACTAGATTAAGACCCTTTATAAAAATTCCAAACTTAAATATAAAGAAGATAGGTATTGATAAATACTCCTTCCCATCCGGCCATACAACCGGTGCATTTTCATTAGCTGTCATAATAGCCTTGTATTTCCCTATATTTGGATTTATAACTATACCCTTAGCTCTATGCGTAGGGATTTCTAGAATATACATAGGAGTTCACTACCCAACAGATGTTATTGTGGGTATTTTTATTGGAACCACTTGTTCTTTACTTACTTATAAGTTCTTTTGAATCAAATTAAAATGTATTATACTTATATAAGAGGTGACTAAATGTTAACTAATATTAAAGCTGCAATTTTTGATTTAGATGGAACCCTTATCGACTCTATGTGGGTTTGGAGTAAAATAGATGAAAATTATTTTAAGTGTAGAAATATTACAATACCCAAAGATTTAAAAAGCCAAATAGAACATCTTAGCTTTGATGAAACTGCAGCCTATTTTAAAAACAATTTTGGCATATTAGACACAATAGACGAAATCAAAAAGGAATGGAACGATTTTGCTTATAATAAGTACCTTAATCACGTTAAACTAAAACCCGGTGTAGTTGAATTCTTATCATTACTTAAAACAATGAATATAAAAATTGGACTAGCTACAAGTAATAGTAAATCTCTATTAGAAGTTGTTCTTAAGTCTAATGGCATATTCCACTATTTTGATTCTATAACACTCACTGATGAGGTGTCTCGAGGCAAAAACTTTCCGGATGTATATTTACTTGCTGCTGAGAAATTAGGGGTAAACCCTGCGCAGTGTGTTGTATTTGAGGATATACTGCCAGCCGTCAAAGGTGCAAAAGCCGCTGGCATGAAGGTAGTTGCTGTATATGATTCTTCATCTAAAGATCAAAAAGAAGATATTATTATAAATTCAGATATGTATATACTAGAATATAATGAATTAATTGCAGCAATTTAAAACTCATGTTTAAACATGAGTTTTTTTTACGAATTTTTTTGCATGGTATTGAATACTATATACTAATATGCAACAGACTTTAATCATATAAGTAATTTACGAGGAGAGATATTTTTGCTTATTTTTTTATTTTCAATTCTTTTGATATGTTTTGGTGTATATTATTATACGATGAACCAAAAATTATCAACTCAAAAAACTCAATTAAGGATTAGTTCTAGACAAAATAGAGATTACAAATCAAAAATTTCAAGTTTACACGATTCTGATGTACCTATAGTAATAAAGTACAAACCATCTCTTTTTAGGACCGGAACTACGAAAGGCCCTTGCAGTCTATATCTAAGCCCCCTTGAAACTTCTCAAATTCTATCTACTGTAGTTAAAGATACTTGCGTAGAGATTAAAGATTGTGCTGAGATTTTTAATATTTCATGGTATGAAGTAACGCTTAAATCTCAAACTAACATTAATAATAAAGGGTGGATAAAAAAAGACGTCCTAATTACTCTCGATGATACTGTTAATAATCATGAACAAACTATTTATGAAAAAAGTGCTACTTAAAAAAACAAAGGCATATATTCATAAAATATATGCCTTTTAATTAATCTTTTTTATGTGTTTTTTTAGCATGTTTAGTTCCAGAATTATTCTCTTTCTTTTCCTTTTCTTGTTGACTTGCGCAAGAATTATCTTTTTTTTCACCCATAACATTTATACCTCCTACATCTAAAATATAATAATACTATCATTGTAATATTTTATCCAATATACAAATTTTCAATCACCCTATTTATATCATTACTTAACTTTTTTATTTTTTAAAATGCTAATTATGTTATAATTTATAAATAAGACTAACACTCTCGTTAGAACTAAAGGAGTTTAATATGAGAATAATATCCGAAAACAACCTATGTATAAATAGACCATATATAAATTTAAAGAAACTACCAATAAGAAGTTCCTTAAGAGTTGGTGAAATTACTGAAGCTGGCTTTAAAGGTACTTATATAATAAATCAACATACGCAAAACTTATCCACTAATGAGAATTACATGCTACAATTTAGTAAAGGAATTCAGAAAATAACACTTGATACTGAGCTACTCCATGGACTCTTATTAGTTGAAGTCAATTATTCATCTAAAAATAGTAACAAATCTTCTAAGTTCAAGGTTTACCTTGTTTTAGATAATATAAAATATTCCTTACCGTTTAGTCCATTTAAGGATATTTATGATAACTGTATAAATATCTTATCTAGAGAACTTCAAGGCAAAGAAGAACTAACTTACATAAAAGAAAGCTTTAACAATTTAGAAAATGATGAAATCTCAGTGGATATAAAGTTGAATTTAGAAAGATTACAAGAATTTAAAGATAAGGTAAACTACAAAAGAAATATATATTATTTTGTTATAAATAACATAACTTCAACTACTTCAAAGTACGATATTAACGCTAAACCTAAAGATATACTAATAAGTAATACTTTAAAAGTTCTAAGGTATGATTCTTCTACAAGACTATATATTATACTAAAACCTATTGATGAAGCAACTAAAACAAAATTAAATGTCACTGATATTATTTGTGACCTCGGTGAAATTGGTTTCCCAACCGTTAGCATATGCACGGGTTATGGACTCGGAAAATTATTAGATGTTAAAAATAATGTTATTCCAAATACTAATACATTATCATTATTTGCTAACATCCTAGACCTTGCAATAGAAGTTTTATAAAAAGAGCTAGAATTTTATTTATTCTAGCTCTTTTTAATATAGACTATATAATTTTAGTTGTCCACTCTTCACAGTCCCATACATCAGTTACTACGTCTTGATAAAATTCTGGCTCATGACAAACTAGAAGTATGCTTCCATTATATTCCTTTAAAGCTCTTTTTAACTCATCTTTTGCATCCACATCTAAATGATTGGTAGGCTCATCTAAGATCAATATATTAGTTTCTCTGTTTAGAAGTTTAGCAAGTCTTACCTTTGCTTGCTCTCCACCACTAAGCACAGTGACTTTACTTTCTATATGTTTTGTAGTAAGTCCACACTTAGCAAGTGCAGATCTTACCTGACCCTGAGTGAAGCTAGGAAATTCTTGCCAAAACTCTTCAATACAGTTATTTCGATTAACTCCCTTTATTTCTTGTTCATAGTATCCTATATATTGATAATCTCCTAAGTTTGTATGACCCGAAAGAGCTTTGATATCACCCATAAGACTCTTTAACAATGTTGTTTTCCCAACACCATTAGCACCAGTAAGCGCAATCTTTTGTCCTCTTTCCATATACAAATCTAATGGCTTAGATAACGGGGTATCGTAACCAGTAACTAATTCCTTAGTTTTAAATATTATTTTTCCTGAAGCTCTTGCAGTTTTAAAGTTAAACTGTGGTTTTGGTTTATCTTGTACAATTTCCATTCTATCAATTTTATCTAATTTCTTTTGTCTTGATTTTGCCATTCCACTAGTAGAAGCTCTTGCTTTATTTTTAGCAACGAAGACCTCAAGTCTAGTAATTTCCTTTTGTTGCCTTTCATAATCAGATTCCATCTGTAGTTTTTTA
The DNA here is from genome assembly GCF_026650985.1 of Clostridium estertheticum. Lineage (GTDB taxonomy): Bacteria > Bacillota > Clostridia > Clostridiales > Clostridiaceae > Clostridium_AD > Clostridium_AD estertheticum_C. Next base: position 4,192,983 of record NZ_CP086239.1, on the reverse strand, counting down.
GCCTCATGAACTCTCAAAAATTCATCATATGACCCTATATATCTGGTTAATTTTTTATTCTCTACATGGTATATTATATTGACTGCACCATCTAAAAATTCAATATCATGTGATATTAATATAAACGCCTTATCATAATTTTGAAGATACCTCTTGAGCCACTCTACGTGTTGCTCATCTAAAAAGTTAGTAGGTTCATCAAGAAGTAGAACATCTGGTGCTTCTAGTAGAAGTTTTGCAAGGAGTACTTTTGTCCTTTGCCCTCCACTTAACTCTGCAACATCATTATCAAGCCCAACATCCTTAAGGCCAACTCCAGCTGCTACCTCATCTATCTTAGAATCAATGCCATAAAATCCATTATTATCAAGTTGATCTTGAATTGTACCCATTCTATCCAATAATCTTTCTAATTCTTCAGGTGATGCCTCTGCCATCTTTTCTGTTACGCTAAGCATTTCCTCTTCTAAGTCAAAAAGATATTTAAAGGCATCCCTTAAAACATCCCTAATGCTCTTACCTTTTTCCAAAACAGTATGTTGATCCATGTATCCCACTCTGACGTTGTTTGACCATTCAACATCGCCTTCATCTGGCATAAGCTTTCCGGTAATAATGTTCATAAACGTTGATTTTCCTTCTCCATTTGCTCCTATAAGCGCTATGTGTTCTCCTTTAAGCAATCTAAAGGACACATCCTCAAATATTACTCTGTCGCCAAAACCATGGCTCATATTTTTAACTACTAATATACTCATTTGTATTTCCCCTTACTTTAGTATGATTTTACATATTTATATTTTTTACATTTGTAATTATTTACTTATTTATATTAATTTGATGTTATATATCAATTTCCGACTAAAAAAATAGTCCAGTATTTACATAATTATCTTTATTTCAATTATATATATAAAAATGGCACATACATAAGTGTAATTTATAATTGACCTTATGTCAAAACAAATTTTTATATTTCATATTACAAATTAATTCTGTGTGGTATACTACTATAGATAAATAACTTGATAATTATAATTGAAACTATTATAAAACTATAAAACATATGAGACATAATATACTTATATATTATGTTTCCCTAAAAAGCACAGGAGGAATTTAGAATGGCTTGTAAATTTTACTTATATAAAGGTAGAGGTAGAAATTCAGAAAATGGGCATCTTTGGATATATGCTAATGAAATTGAAAAATTTGATGGTGAATATGAAAACGGAGACATAATTGAAGTATATAATTTTAGAAATGAGTTTATAGGAAAGGGTTATATAAATGATGTTTCTAAAATTGCCATAAGAATAATGACAAGAGATATTCACGAAGAAATAGATGAAGAGTTTTTCAGAAAGAGGCTTCACGCTGCATGGGAATATAGAAAAACAGTTATAGATACTTCAAGCTGTAGATTTTTATTTGGAGAAGCGGATTTTGTACCAGGCATGATAATAGACAAATATGAAGACTATTATGTTATTCAATCCTTAGCTCTTGGAATAGATAAATATAAAAGTATAGTAGTTAAGCTATTAACAGATGAATATGGTGCAAAGGGTGTATATGAGAGAAGCGATGCTAAAGTACGTGAGCTCGAGGGAATGGAGCAAACAAAAGGATTTTTAACAGAGCCTTTTGATACCACTATAGAAATCATTGAAAACGGAGTTAAATATGACGTTGACATTGAAAATGGTCAAAAGACCGGATTTTTCTTAGATCAAAAAGAAAATAGGGCAGCTATTCAAAGATTATGTAAGGGTGCTGATGTTTTGGATTGTTTTACGCACACAGGTTCCTTTGCACTTAATGCTGGTATAGCAGGAGCTAAAAGTGTTCTTGGTGTAGATATATCTGAATATGCCGTAGAATTTTCAAGAAAGAATGCAGAGCTTAATGGGCTATCAGAAACTGTTAAATTTGAATGCCACAATGCCTTTGATATATTAAGAGAATGGTCAAGAGAAGAAAAAAGACAATATGATGTAGTAATACTAGACCCACCAGCATTCACAAAATCTCGTTCTACTATAGATGGTGCAACAAGGGGTTACAAAGAAATTAACCTACGTGGTATGAAATTGGTTAAACCAGGCGGATATCTTGTAACTTGCTCTTGCTCTCACTTTATGAAACCTGAAATGTTTGCAGATACTATTGCTGATGCAGCTATAGACGCTAAAAGGACACTTAGACAAGTAGAATTCAGAACTCAAGCAGCAGATCATCCAATACTATGGAATTCTGATGAGTCTTACTACTTAAAGTTCTACATATTCCAAGTGGTATAACGTAACCAAAGTATATATTACTCCAGATGCTTTCACTACGCTATGTAATTCTAAAATTTACTTTATTTATATTTACTAAAAAACACAAACTCGCTACCGCTCAAACATGTGTTTTTCTTTACGCAAATAAAAATAAAGTAAATTAAGAATTAACAAAGCTTGTTCAAATGCATTTTACGTAATATATACTTTTTTATTACTTTATAAGCCATTTAATATTCAATCCCATCTGCACAATACCGTAATCTCCCTAAAGTATTACCCCCCCTTTATATTCTGGAACAATGTCTATAATATCTTTTTGACAGCAATATTCTAAATCTGCAGATAAACCTAACTTCATAATTGTTTTATAGTGATTTGCGTACTTTATAAAATTATGAATATCTTCATTGTTCTTATAGATGTAATGAGAAGTTACAGCTATGTCTGCTAGCTCTGTCTGTGCTAGTTTTAGTATACAGTCAATTATGTACCCACTACATAGAAAATCATCTATTGAAAATTCACCATAAGTCCCCGCATTAACTATTACTACGTCTTTATTTAAGGATACTATTCTGCTCGCAATTGCTTTGGCATTTAGCATTGCCCCTATTAGGATGTTACTAGCCCCACTGCATCCTTTTATAGCTTTAGTCCCATTAGTAGTAGTCATAACAAGTGTTTTGCCTTCTATGGACTTCCTGGTGTATTCAAGTGGGGAATTAGAATAGTGAAAACCTTCTATCTTCAATGCATTTCTCTCTCCCCCAAGCATAAACTCTTCTTTACTATTTCTAACAATTTCAGATGCATCCTCAACCGTCAAAACAGGAATTACACCGACGCATCCATTATTCATTGCCGTAACTATTACACTAGTCGCCCTAAGCATATCTATAACTATTACAGTCTTATTTTCTATTTTTTCATTCTTTATATCATCCGCTGAAATTATTATATCTATTTTCATATGTTCTATCCCCTTTCTGATACTATTTTTCTTATACTATCTAATATTATTATAGTACATATTGCTAAAAATCAAACATGATTGTCCTATTATTATTCAACATTTCTGTTTCCACATATATGTATACATGTAAAAATTTAAAGGTATTTCAATAAATTTATAGAATTTGTTTATAATGAAATGACTTTTAATTTTTTTATAGTACTTTAATTCATACCAAACAGTTGTACTACTATTAGTATTTATATCAGGTATTATTATAATTTCAAAGAAAAAACGAAAATCAAAAATCAAATAATAATAAAAGACTTCATCAGGATCATAAATCTCCCTCTGAAGTCTTAAATATTGTATCGCCATATGAAGCAACCTCTTTTTCCTTAGAGAACGCTATCAAAAGTATATATTGCGCAAAATGCATTTGAGCAAGCTTTAGTAATTCTTGATTTATTTTATTTATAGATGCGTAAAGAAAAATGCATGTTTGAGCAAAGCGAGTTTGCATTTTTTAGCAACTATAAATAAAATAAATTTTAGAATTACTTAGCGATGCGAAAGCATTCCAGCAATATATACTTTCGATATTGCGCATCTAAGAAAAAAAGTTACTCTACTTTATTTCCTTTCCATATCAAAAATGCTATAAGAAACACTGATGCATCTTTAAAATCTCTAATATCAAAATTTGTTTCTTTCTTAATCTTATCTAGCCTATAAATCAAGGTGTTCCTATGCACATATAACTTTCTAGCAGCGTCACTTATATTAAGACCACAATCTACAAATTGCTCAATAGTTACTATCATTTGACTATCAAAAGCATCAAATTTATCTTTTAACATGTATAACAGTTCCTGCTTAATTTTAGCGTCTACATTATATACAATTTTCTCAAATAACATCTTATTGTAATTAAATATATGATCTTTTATATCAAACTTTTTACCAAGTATCATGCACTCGGCTGCATCATTATATGCCTTCTTAATTCCATTTATATCATAATTTATATCACCATAACTTACATAACATTCACAATACAAATCAGATGCGATAGACTCCTTAATACTTTCTATATGTTGCTGTACTTCAGCAAATTCACCAATTACAATAATGTTATCGTTATATATTAAACTCACGACTTCCTCATTATCATATATTTGTTTTATAATGCTTAAAGCCTCATACTTGCTTCCATTAACACTTATTAATATGACATAACATCCATTTTTAAGAAAAGGTAAATTTATATTAATGTTATCAATTGAAATTTCTCTATTCTCTAGGATATCAATAACTGCCTGTTCCTTAGATAAAAAAAGTTGAGTATACTTATTTTCTATAGTATATTTGAGCAAAGCTGTACAATTTTCATACTGCTTTTCTAAACTAATTATGCCTGTAACTCTTCCAAGCAAAATAGTAAAGCTAGTTATATGTGAATTTTTAATATCTAAGTCGCTAATATATAGTGAATTACCATCCTGCGTAACTACATTAAATGGTATTTTTGAAGAATGACTTAAATTCTTTAAGAATTCAGTAAAATTGTACATTTTCAGTTGCCCCCTAGATTAAAGTGTTTTCAGTTTCTTTATCAAATATATGAATTTTATTTGCATCCATAGCAATTTTAATTTTATCTCCAACTTTAGCCATAGACGATCCATTAACCCTTACGACAATATTTGTATCTCCTTTTGACATATAAATATTAGTCTCTGCTCCCATAAGCTCTACAACCTCGACTTTAGCTTCTAGAATTGCATCTTTATGTTCCTCAAGGAAAGTAATACCGTCATCAATATCTTCCGGTCTTATTCCCATTATAACAGTTTTACCTATATATGCTTTTTCTCTTATGATTTTAGCTTTATCCTCTGGAAGAACTATAGTTTCATTATTAAATGTAATAACAATTTTTCCATTTTGCTCTAAAATCTTAACGTCCATAAAGTTCATTTGAGGACTTCCTATAAATCCAGCAACGAATATATTAACTGGGTGCTCATATATATTATGTGGAGTATCTACTTGTTGAACTAGTCCATCTTTCATTACAACTATTCTTGTTCCCATTGTCATAGCTTCTGTTTGATCATGAGTTACATATACAAATGTTGTTTGAAGTTTATGATGTAGTTTTGATATTTCCGTTCTCATTTGTACTCTAAGTTTAGCATCTAAATTTGATAGTGGTTCGTCCATTAGGAATACCTTCGGATTTCTAACTATTGCTCTTCCAAGTGCTACCCTTTGTCTTTGTCCACCTGATAATGCCTTTGGTTTTCTGTCAAGTAAATGTTCTATATCAAGAGTTTTAGCTACATCCGTAACCTTTTGTTTTATTTCATCTTTTGGCATTTTTCTTAATTTTAACCCAAATGCCATGTTATCATATACAGTCATATGAGGATATAGTGCATAGTTCTGAAAAACCATTGCTATATCTCTATCCTTAGGTGCCACGTCATTTACGACTTTGTCGCCAATATATATTTCACCTTTTGATATCTCTTCAAGACCTGCTATCATCCTTAAAGTTGTTGATTTACCACAACCTGACGGTCCTACAAAAACTATAAATTCCTTATCTTCTATTTCAAGATTAAAATCCTTAACCGCTGTTACATTACCATCATAAATCTTGTATATGTGCCTTAATGATAAACTTGACATAATATATTCCCCCTATATGTTTGTTTTAAATGATTTTCAATATACCTATATTGTAATCCTTTAAATCACATTTATCTATTCCCAATACCCCCAAAAGTGGTGAAGCTAATTTGTAGAAAGACACAAATTGATACTATAGTAATCTAGGCCTTGTTTATTAATATTGTTAACCTATAAAGTTTTTTCCTTGATATAAATCCAACTCCTTCAATTTGTTATCTATATCATTTAATACTTCCCATTTTTTTAAACTCCACATAGGACCTATTAATAACTCCCTTGGTGCGTCCCCTGTTAATCTATGTATAACCATATTAGGCGGAAGCATAGTAATTGTTTTACAAATAATATCTACATACTCAGCTTGATTCAAAAATTCAAGTTTTTTTTGCTTATAGAGCTCAACCATAGGCGTATTTTCCATAAGATGAAGCAAATGTAGCTTTATACCCTTTATATCTTTATGTGAAACATAATCTATTGTTTTAAGCATATCCTGAGCACTTTCCCCAGGAAGTCCAAATATAGTATGAACCACCACATCAATATTTCTTTTATTAAGCTCGGTTAATGCCTCTTCAAATTTATGTAACTTATAACCTCTATTAATAATTTTTGCACTTTCATCAGAACTCGTCTGCAGTCCTAATTCCACCCACGTATACACTTTGTGTGAATATTCCTCTATTAAGTCTAATACATCATTATCTAAGCAATCAGGCCGTGTAGCTATAGCAAGTGCCACTACACCATCTTGTGATACCGCTTCCTCATATTTTCCCCTTAACACATCAATACTTGCATATGTATTGGTATACGCTTGAAAATAAGCAATATACTTTCCGGATTTCCATTTCTTACTCATCATAATTTTTATATCTTCAAATTGTCTTGTAATAGAAAACTTTCTATTACCAGCGAAATCTCCGGAGCCCCTTTCGCTACAAAACAGACACCCCCCACTACTAATAGTTCCATCTCTATTAGGACAAGAAAACCCAGCATCTAAAGCAATTTTAAAAACCTTACTACCGAACTTTTCCCTTAGAAAATAATTCAAACTAAAATATCTTTTATCATTCCATAAATTCTCCACTAACGTCTTCCTTTCTTTTTAAAAAAATATTCAAACAAATAACTAGCCGTTAGACTAGTTATCTATTTTCTAAACTTATGTTAATTATACCTTATCTCCATAGTGAGTGTATTAATTATAGCTTTTTCACGGTAAAATCCTTTAAACTTAATTTCCATTTTCCAATAATATCTCCTTCTGCTCCATTACTATTTGGTTTAGGGATTACTTCATATGTCATATTATCCTCGCCGAAAGAAGAAAATATTATTTGAACCTTTTCTATAGGATAATCTTTTTCAAAATTAATTGGAATCATATCCCCATTGTCTACTTTATAAACTCTAATACATTTCCCAGTTTTTTCACTATTATATTGTACAAGTAAAAATTTTTCATCCATTGAAAATGTCATAAATTCGACTTTGCAATCAAATAATAAATCTATTGGTATTAAATCCTTTCCTATTGGTTTTTCTTTAGCCATTACCCCGGATCCACCGCTTTGTGATGATTGACCTGATTGATCTGCATTTCCCTGAGCTTGAACTTCAAGAGACTCATCGATATTGACAATACCAATAAAAGTATTTTTGTTATAAGTACTAAATGCAATTTTATCTCCTTCATAGCTAAAATTTATAGGTCCAAATTCTTTTAATGGTACCATTATTTTATATAGCCTTGCTCCATCATCCTTTGAGTATGAATATTTAGGGATTCCTGATACATCAATAATTAGATTTGTCTTTACATTTTTTTTATCTCGAAATCTAATGCCTGTACCTTCTAGAAAAGCTTCCTTTTGTGGTGTATTCGTAATTTCGCTTATTTTATATTCAGCTCCATCCTTAACAATTTTAATAGAATATTCATCCACGCAAGATAATGAACTACCTATAGATGTCCTAGTAACCCTTACCTTAAAAACTCCACTTCTGCCAATCTCATTACTTTCTGTAACTTTATAACCTTTTATCTTCATAGTGCTAATTGGCAAATCAGTAGCTTTACGATACAAATCCTTAGTATATAATTTTTTACCATTTTCAAAATCTTCTTTCATTATAAAATTCATATAACTTAAAACTACATTGCTTGCAGTTTTAAGTTCAAATGTATTTACTTTTGGCTTATCTTTTTCCTCTTTATTTGAGCATCCCGCGATAGACAAAATACAAAGCAGTATTAATAAACAGCTTAAAAATTTTTTCAATATTTTCACTCCTTTCAATTCAATTTTAATTATATTTATAAATTAAAATAATTTGTTATATTATAGTTTCCCTCAAACTAAATTTTTAATTTATATAATTATTATTTTCATTGAAATAATTATTTTTTATTAAATAACACACATATATTTATAAATATAAGCATCTTATTTAAGTGTGACTCTAAATTTAATAATTTTGTGGAGGAGATATCTTGAAAAAAACAATTGGTTTAATATTTCAAACCGCGGCTGTATTTATTGGTACTATAGTAGGTGCAGGACTTGCTTCTGGTCAGGAAATAACTCAATTTTTCAGTACTTATGGATATGTGAGCTTTTGGGGTATTCTTGTATGTTGTTTAATTTATATTATAGTAAGCTCAATCATTGTTTCTATTAGCCTAAAACATAAATTAAGCTCCTATACCGAGCTTATAACTCTCGTAAGCCCAGGTTTTTTCGGTATAATCACAGATGTTTTCACAAGTTTTTTCTTAGTAAGTGGTGCCGCCGTAATCTTAGCCGGAAGTGGTGCACTTCTTCACCAATATTTTGGTATTTCAAAATGGGTAGGAATTTTACTTATGGCTATAATCTCTTTATATACCGTGCTTAAGGATACTAAAGGATTAATAACTATAAATTCATTTATAGTTCCAACCTTAATTACAATTATTGTAACTATATTCGTTTTATATTTGCTATTTTACAAAGATATGGTAAGTGTTACTTATATAAAGCAGATTGCCTCATATAAAAATAATATAATACCTGCTCAATGGTTTTTTTCAGCTTTGCTTTATGCAGGTTTTAATATGTTATGTTGTAGTGGAGTACTAGTCCCCCTAAGTCAAGAAATTAAACATAAACGAGTTCTTATTCCTGGCGTTATCGTAGGGGCCTTAGGCCTAACTATCTTATGCTATTTGATAAATACAATGCTTTTATTAAATATTCCTCAAATTTTTAAATATGAAATTCCCCTTCTTTATATAACACACCGGTTTGGCATGTTAATGCAAATTCTTCTACTTTGCGTAATCTTTTGTGAAATGTTTTCAACTGAAGTTTCCAATATCTATAGTGTTGGAAAAACTCTAGAGAAAAAGTTTGATATTTCTTATAAGAAAGCTGTTTTATTAATACTTGTTGTAGCTTTGCCTATCTCTCAAATTGGCTTTAAAACTCTAATCAAAGTCCTCTATCCTGGTTTTGGTGCAATAAGTTTTATATTTTTAATTCAATGCATTTTGTTTTATAAGAAAACTACTAAAAGACAGAATTGACATTGTATATATCGAAGTTGTACAATTCTTATATATTCTAAGACTTGTAATTATAAAGCAAGGAGATAAAATGATAAATAAAAACACAAAAAAATTATACGACTCAACCTCTCTAGACATATTAAAAAAATGCAATTTATGTCCTAGGAAATGTTTTGTTAATAGATTAGATGGTGAATTAGGCTATTGCAACGCTTCTCAGTATATAAAAGTAGCTAAAGTTTCCTTGCATTATTGGGAAGAACCTTGTATTTCAGGTGAATTAGGTTCTGGCACTATATTTTTTTCAAATTGTAATCTGAAATGTGTATTTTGCCAAAATTATAAAATAAGTCATGATGGCTATGGAAGAACAATATCTATAACTCGCCTTAGTGAAATCTTTTTAGAGCAGCAGAGAAGGGGGGCACTCAACATAAATTTAGTTACGCCAACTCACTACGTCCCCCAAATAATAGAGTCCTTAAAACTGGCTAAACAAAACGGTCTTAGTATTCCTATTCTCTATAATTCAAATGGATATGAAAATATAGACACGATTAAGTCACTCAAAGGATTCATTGATGTTTACCTCCCAGACTTAAAATATTATGCAGACAAATATGCTCTTAAATATTCAAAAGCACCTAATTATTTTAATACTGCAAGTAAAATTATTACTGAAATGGTCTCACAAGTAGGGAAAGTGAAATTTGATGATAATGGGATAATTCAAAAGGGAGTAATAATTAGACATCTAATGCTGCCTGGCTTATTATTTGATTCTAAAAAAGTAATAGACTTCATAAATACTACCTTTAATGATGATGTTTATATTAGCTTAATGAATCAATATACCCCCCTACATGTAGAAACTGAATTTCCTGAAATAAACAAGCCACTAAACCAGGATCATTATGATGCTTTAATAAACTACTGCCTAAACTTAGGGATAACAAAATGTTTTATTCAAGATAGTGGAACTTCCTCACCCGATTTTATACCCAATTTTAATTTAAGTGGAATATAATAGATATCATTGTAACCTGTTCCAAATTCTAATAATTAAAGGTCTCCATGATTTGATCATGGAGACCTTTAATTATTCTATATAACTTATGCTTTCATCTTTATGAAAATTAAATTTCAAATTATTAAAACAAAAATACAAAATGAAAGCGAATATTATGCCTGCAATCACATCTGCAAAATAATGCTGTTTTATAAACATAGTAGATAAAATTATAGAGAAAGACATAATAGTACAAATTGCCTTTATACATTTACTAACCTTTTCAGATTCATAAATATACAAAGTTATAAGCACTGAATTTAAAACATGAATACTAGGAAAACAGTTGTAAGGGTTGTCAGCCTCATATAAACTCAAAACCAAATTGCTAAAAAAATCTGTTCCTAATATTATTGGTCTTGGAACATATGTCGGATAAAAATAGTATATTATGTAACATATAATCATACCTAGGTCTAACGTTATAAGTAGTTTAAAATACTTTTCTTTATCATATATACATAATATAGCCGAAAAAACTGCTATAAATATATACCAAGATATATAAGGTAATATAAAGAACTTATTAAAAGGTATGAGTTTGTCTACAAATGTAGATAAGTCGTTAGTATTTCCTCTATATTGATTAATCAGAGGATATGTCAAACTTATTAATGGTATGCTTAATGCAAACATTCCTCTTTTAATAACATCTTTCCATTGGTATGTTACGGCTTTCTTTTGTAATTGTTCCATATTCTTTCCCCTGCTTCCCTAACAATAGCTATATCTTATATTTCTTTAAATCCTCTTTAAATGAACTTGTTATCTTTTTAAACTCATATATACTGTCTATTAGCTTCTTAATTTCATTTGTATAAGTTCCAACACTTGCACTTACCTCTTCTGAGGATGCAGAATTTTCCTCTGAAATTGCGGCTAAGGACTCTATTGTTTCATATATGTTTGCAATAGATTTAGCTTCTCTATCTAAATCATTTATAGTATCTATCATTGCTGTTGAAACTGTTCTAACAGACATAGTGGCCTCATAACTTATATCTCTTACATCCTCTAGTCCCTTAGTCTCATTTTGCAAAATATCATATTGATCACCAATTTTATCAACAAGTACATTTATATCCTTAACAAACTCAATCAAATTGCTGTTGATTTCTTCTACAGCGCTCTTAGACTGTTCTGCAAGCTTTCTAACTTCATCTGCGACAACAGCAAATCCTTTTCCTTGTTCGCCTGCACGCGCAGCCTCTATGGATGCATTAAGAGCAAGTAAGTTTGTTTGCTCAGAAATTTGAGAAACAATCGATACTATGCTTGTTATGTCATGAGCCTTAGTTTCAAGCTTTATCCCATTATCCTTAACTTCCTGAAATTTTTCTAAAGTTCCAAGTATATTTTTACTTGTTTTATTTACGCTTTCATAGCTATTGTTTATCTTTTCAAGAGCTTTTTCTAATTCATCCTTGTTGTCATTCTCATTTTTAACAATATCTTTAAGCGATCTAATATTATCATTTAAGATTAAAACAGCATTTTCGGTACTCTCAGCTTGACTTACAGAAGTATCCGCCATTTGCTCAACTACTACTGATATATCCTCTGAAGTATCTTTCATTCTACTAGAAATCGTATTTATATTTTGAGCAAAAGTATCCATCTCATCAGTTACGCCTTTAAACTCAACAAAATCTGCCCTAAATCCTTTTTTATATTTTTTAATGTTTTTGTATAACTCTTCGTACTCATCCCCAGTAACTATATCTCCATCTTCGACATAATTATTGCTATTAATCTGGTCTATAGTTTGCATGATTAGCTTTGCAGGTCTTCCCATTATAAAAGACGCAAGACTTGATGCTACTCCAGAAATGATAGAGAAACCTAATACTTTTAAAATATCACCTGTACCAATTAACATCATTGCCCCAATTAAAGCTACAATAAATGTAAATAAACCTACTTTACCATGAGTATTATTAATAAAACCTAATGATAGGATTTTATTAATTTTATATGTTTTTTTATAATAAATATCCTTATCAAATGTAAGTTTTAAACTTAAGCTGTCTGAAGTTTTATCTAATTGCTCAATTTGAACTTTTTCATTAAAATACTCACATGTACCATCTAATAGTCCTAAAAAATAATCAAACATCCCTCTTTTAGAATTATAAGTAAAAATAGCTTCCCTACTTGAAATTGGAGTTATCCCTACTAACGGTGGTTTGGCTCCAGCAAATTTTTTTGTCATTACAACATGTATATCAAACAGCGATTTTAAAAACGAGTATACATTTTCGGTGTTAAAAAATGCAGGAAAATCTCTATGAAATGCTGTCAAATTATCTTTTCCTATAGTTCTCCATAATACATCAATAGGTACATTTTGGTTTTTAGATATATCGCCAATTACATTTTTAACCTGGATATCATCTACGTTCTCCACCGGTGAAAATATTTTCCGAGAATTCCACCCCACAGATTTCATCGCATTATTAACCGTATCGTCACCATAAAGTTTTCTACAAGTCTTCATCCAAGTAGCTACTACTGTTCCTTTCATAATACTCTCCCCCCTTGTTCCTCTATTGATTATCCTTTATTTTTAAAATCAATAGTTAATTCCCCATTAATTTATAGCTGTTATTACATGCATACTTTCTATTATAAACTATCAGTAGTATTTTGTTAATACTATTAATTATTAATTAATCATTTTTCTTTTATAGTTATTGTTAAATTTCATTTATAAATAGTATATCTACCATAAAAAATAATTATAACTTAAACTGTATGCTATCTAGTTTTGCAATTACCTTGATGTCATTATGAGGAACTGTATCTGTTTTTAATGAAATTCTATTACTTATTAACAAAACTTTGTTACTATCTAGTTTTTTTATCTGCCTTAATACTCTTTCTCCATTATAATCTAATAATGAAATAGAATTATTTTCAATTTCATGAGTCAAATGTGCAAAAGCAATATCTCCACTACAAATCCTGAACCCAAGCATATCATCATTTTCTATTTCTAAAAATAATACTTTATCTTGAGCGTATCCTTCTACTTTATTTGATATTATTGGCATTTGTTTCTTACCTATCGCTTTAACTAAATCATATTTATAAATAGCGACATCTTTTAAAACTGAACTAAATGCATCGTTCCAAACTTCATTCACTTTTCCTGCGATTGGTCTCTCAAGTTTTGGATTTCTTTCCTCACTTTCCAAAGCATCTTCAAATGCTACAGATCTATCCTCTATTTCTTCTCCTAAAATTTTAGATATTTTTTCTAAAAGTTTTTCATTTATAACTTTTTTTCCTAATTCAATATCATTAATAAAACCTTCAGAAACTCCAATTTTTTTACCTAATTGTTTTTGGCTTACCTCTTTTGTTTCTCTTACTTGTTTAATTCTGTCTCCTACTCTACTCATAATTTTCCGCCTTTCCAATTGAATAATTGTTTTTAATCTTTTGATTACAATTTTACACCATTTCTGGTCTATATAAAAATTTTTATTTAAAATTTATATTTATATATATAACGAAATATAAATCCTCTGCTTATAGCAGAAGATTTATATTTTGGATCCTGTACCTTATTTACTTTTCTTGTAAGCTTCTCTTTCTGCAATAAGATGATGCATAAGATAGCTAACTGTCCAATTAATAGATGTTGGTGTAACTGCTGCAAGTATTGTATCGCTGCTTTTAATTTGTCTTATATCGTCAATTAGCTCATACAATTCCTTATCTGCAAAGTTACTAAATATAAGTAATTTTTCATTAGGTAATTCAGTATTACCCTCTGTTTTTTTAACATCTCGTAATACTTCCCTAATTGTTACGTTACCCATATTTTTCTCAATTACTCTGCAAGGTAATATATTTTGTTTTACTAGTAAATCATTAAATTTTTCTTCCTCTGCACCAGTTAGTCCATATGCAAGGATAACTTTTTCATTAATAAGATCCACACTATATTCCCCCTACAATTTATTATTTTATTTATATATATCTACTTTATTTTTTTTGGTTCACTGTACTTAATTCCTAAAGTATCAACACTCATATCTTTTATCTTTTGCTCTTTGTTTGGTTTATCTCTAAAATCTCTTTTGACATTAGCTATTTCTAAAGCATTTTCCATTCCCTCAGTTACTTTACCAAAAGCTGCATAACTTCCATCTAAATGATAAGAATTAGCTACCATAATAAAGAACTGGCTTCCTGCTGAATCTGAATCATTAGATCTAGCCATTGATAAAACACCCGTTGAATGTTTTAAATCATTTTTAAATTTATTAGAAGAGAACTCACCCTTTATAGAATAGTCTGGTCCACCAACGCCTGTTCCTTCAGGACAGCCACCTTGAATCATAAATCCTGGAATTACTCTATGAAAAACAAGTCCATTATAAAAGCCCTTATTTATAAGGCTAATAAAATTATTTACCGTGTTTGGTGCAACCTCTGGATATAACTCAGCCTTTATCACTTTTCCATCTTGCATATTAATTGTTACTATTGGATTCATATATTTACCTCTCCTCTTGT
Organism: Clostridium estertheticum; assembly: GCF_026650985.1. Classification (GTDB taxonomy): domain Bacteria; phylum Bacillota; class Clostridia; order Clostridiales; family Clostridiaceae; genus Clostridium_AD; species Clostridium_AD estertheticum_C. Next base: position 4,177,891 of record NZ_CP086239.1, on the reverse strand, counting down.
TATGTATTCATTATAAATTATATCACATTTTATATCATTTACTATTTTATATATATAAGGACACCCTCAAAAATAATTAGTAAGCCCTACCTATTCTTAAGAATGTCATCCTATTCAAAAGTTAAATATTTTCCTTACCAACGCTTATTTGTAAACTCATTTTTTCTTGTGGTTCTTCTAATTTTATTTGGATATTTCCTCCAGGAAGTATTATCAAAGAATATTTTTCTAGCATGTCTATTTCTCGATTTATGTCAATATTAACTATATCTATTTCTAAGTTATCTAAGGGTTCTCCTTTATCATACTTATAGCCAATGTTTAACCCCCCGAATGTAGTTGTATCTTTCAATTGTTTATCATCATTTGTAATAATTAAATGCGCAGTGTTTTTATTCTCTTCAAATTTACATACTAAATGATTTATAACACATAAGCAATTATTTTGCACGGGATTGTCTATAGTTATGCAATTAATTTTATTTATCCTTTCAATTTTCATATTAAATGTATCCTGATCTACGTAGTATTCATTATCTTTTTTCAATTGAAATACTCTCATTTTATCACCTTATTTCCGTTGTTTCTTTGTATAGTTTATACTATTCACCTAGTCATACAATTGCTATAATTAATTTAAATTTAGATATATATTAAAAACAAAAACAGCCTAAAACTAATTTAATTAGTCTTAAACTGCTTTTATATATACAATACTTTCTCTTAAATCTTTTTAATAAGATTATAGTTTTAATAATTTATAACTTAAATCTATTGTATTATCATTCGTAGATGAACTATATATAGTTACAATACCCTTTGTCTTTTTTTCATTTAAGAGATTATTACGAGTAAGTTGTCTTTTTAGTTGATTCACAGTGCCTATACTTCCATCAATTATAATAGTTTTTTCTCCAACAATCTTAATTAATTCTTTTTTTATAAATGGATAATGAGTACACCCAAGTACTATAGCTGCTACGTCTAAATGACTAAACTCTTTTAACTTTTCTTTTAAGTACTCATTAATCTCATCGCCATCTATAATTCCATTTTCGATAAGCTCAACTAGGCCCGCACAAGGCAAAGGTATTATATCGGCTTCTTTGTTGTACAACTTCATTAAATTATCGAATTTTCTTTCAGTTAAAGTCATAGGAGTTGCCATAATAATTACACTTTTACCCCTACTAACTTCTACAGCAGGCTTTAGTGCTGGCTCTATACCAATTATAGGTATATCTTTATATTTCCTTCTAAGTGCATCAATAGCCGCACTCGTAGCGGTGTTACAAGCAATCACTACTACTTTTACACCTTTCTCCAAAAGAAAATCTACCGCTTTAAAAGTTAATTTTCTAACTTCATTTACATTTTTAATTCCATAGGGTGCATTTAACGAGTCTCCAAAATAAACAAAATCTTCATTTGGAAGCACTTTTAAAGACTCTTTTAACACACTTATTCCGCCTACTCCTGAATCAAAAAATCCTATCGGTCTTTCTCTATTATTCACATTATCACCACCATATTAAAATTAACAATTTTATACTCTATAATTTATAACAAATTAAATATATTTATTGGTGTACAAGCATTTATTAGTCACATATACGCATTCTCATAAATAGAATGTTATTGAGTCTACCCATTTAATTTAAATTATACCATAAAAGGAGGAAGTGTTATGCCTTCAGGCCCTAATTTATACAAAATTAAAGATTCAATAAGCAACGGACTCGAGGTTTTATCAAACAAATCTGAAGATTTTATTGAAATATCCAAACTTAAATATAAACTCCATTTTGAAGAAAATAATATGGATAACCTCTATCGCGATCTCGGAAAAGAATTATACTCAATTTTTAAAAGTAATGGTCGTATTGATTCATCTTTATTAGATTACTGTAATGCTTTAAAAAAAATAGAAAATCGTATAAAGAATCTTGATAAAGAAATTAACAAAGTAAATAGAAGTAAATAAATGATACTAGACTGCACCCTACCTACAAGGCAAGGTGCAGCTAGCTTATATTTAAAACTCCTAATCTATATATTATATATGCTCTTATTTAATTTTATTATAAATTTGCAACCCTTATTTATATCCTGTACTAAAGTTATACTTCCTCCATGTTTTTCAATTATTGCTTTTGATATTGCAAGTCCAAGCCCTGTACCACCATTTCTGGAATTTCTCGTAGTATCTACACGGACAAAAGGTTCAAAAATATTGCCTTGAAATTCCTTAGGTATTCCTACTCCATTGTCCTCAATAATAATTGAAGCAACATTATTATCTAATAAAAGCTTGATACTAATAGTAATACCTGGGCTATTATATTTAATACTATTTAATAAAATATTACTTAAGGCTCTATCCAAGTTCTTTCTATCAAATGGAATTTCCACTTCATCTTCCGTAATACTAAATTCATATAAAACACCTTTTTGCTCCATAATTGGAACATATCCTGCAATAAGTTCCCGTAAAAACTCACCTATATCATGATTGCTTACATCTAATTTATATTCTGTACTTTCAACACGTGAAAATTCAAAGAGATCTTGAATTAGGTCATTTGCTCGTCTACTATTATTGTTAATAACTTTTAGTAACTTATTTCTATCCTCTATTTCAATATCATTATTTTCTAATAAGAATTCTGAATATCCGAGTATACTTGTCAATGGATTTTTTAAATCATGTGATATATCAAGAATCATCCTTTTCCTGTTATGCTCTGCCTTCTCCTTTAACAACTTTTCCTCTTGTATCTTTTCTGCCATTAAATTAAATGCGTCCTTTAATTGCCCAATTTCATTTAAAGAATTAATTTCAACCCTTGTCGAATATTCTCCATTTTTTACAGTGTTAACACCCTTTAAAAGTTTTTTTAATGGTTTTACAAACATCATTGATGTAAGTTTAGAATAAAGTACCATTGTAGATAATAAAAATATAAATATTATAAATGGAAATATTGTTAAAAAAGTAAATCCATTATTCTTACGTTTACTAACCTCTTCCAATTGCTGCTTATGTTCGAAGCCCCATGTATAAGCATCAAATATACTGTTTGGCATAGCTGTAATTAGGATAAACTCTTTCTTTGTGCCATATTTACTAGAATAAAAATAACCATCCTTTAAATTATTAGTAATCATATCCTGATAGTACTTTTGTGGGTATTTAAATCCCACTTTATGCTTACTACCATTTTCCATAATGATAACCAAATTTTTATCAAGCACTTCAACATAGCCCTTATGTTTTATAAAGTTTGTTACGTTTATATCCTTATAATTTTGCTTTATAATATACTCGGCTGTTGCTTTATCTGTTGGTAGATCCACATAATCAGCAGAAAAATAAACCACTAAAGTTACCATTGTTAGCATGAATATTGCAATTATAATAATTAGAAATATAATATAATTTTTAAATAATTGAGTAGCCATTTTTTTGCTCTTAAAGTAAAGTCCTATTTTTTTTAACTTTTTTCTATTCATTATGCTGTAACTCCATTTTATAGCCGATACACCTTATTGTTTTTAAATATTTCGGGTTTTTAGGGTCTTCTTCGATTTTTTCCCTAATATGGCTTATGTGTACCATAATAGTGTTTGAGTCTCCATAATATGGATTACACCACACTATTTCATATAGCTGTTTTTTAGTGTATACCTTTCCTGGATTCTCTAAAATAAACTCTAATAACCTATATTCCTTTGGGTTTAAAGCTAAAGGAATGTTATTTTTATAAATACAACAACTATCCTTGTCTAGCATTAACTCCCCAACAACTATTGCAGTTTTGTGAGTTTTATTAGAATATTTATAATACCTTCTGAGCTGAGCCTTAACCCGTGCAATTATTTCAATAGGACTAAATGGTTTTATTACATAATCATCTGCCCCTAGCCCAAGACCAAGTATTTTATCCGACTCTTCTTCCCTTGCAGTTATAAAAATTACTGGGATCTCACTAGTTTCTCTAATCTTTTTAAGAACTTTAAATCCATCAATTTTCGGAATCATAACATCAAGCAGTGCAATATCTATATCTTTATTCTCAAATATACTTAAAGCTTGAAGACCATCTTCTGCCGTAAAAATCTTATATCCTTCTTTTGATAAATGAATTTCTAGCAATTCTCTTATATCTCGTTCATCCTCTACAATTAAAATATTCATTATGTATCCCTCCCATCTTTATATATTGTAACCCCAAAGTTATCTTCAACTCAAATAAAATATTTAATCGTAAAATACCATGCTACTTATGGTACGGTTCCCCATACCCAGTATAACGTAGACTTTTAAAATAATAAAGCTAAGGATAAAATCCTTAGCTTTATATATTAAACTTCCTCTACTAAAAACAACAAGTATACTACCCGGCAACAATACTCTGTTGCTCTTTTTCACCCATTTTAAAAACTCTGTCCGCATTTTCAATAGTTGAGAGCCTATGCGCAATGATTATAGTTGTTCTGGTCTTTCCATATTCATCTATAGTACTTTTAATAAGTCTTTCCGACTCCGAATCAAGGGCTGATGTGGCTTCATCTAATAAAAGTATAGGCGCATTTTTAATGATAGCCCTTGCAATAGCTATTCTCTGACATTGTCCACCAGACAGTCTTATGCCTCTTTCACCAACAAATGTCTCATATCCTTGTGGCTGCTGCCTTATAAAAGTGTCTGCATTTGCTGCTCGTGCTGCTGCAAATATTTCTTCATCCGTGGCATTTTCTCTTCCATATCTAATATTTTCCATAATTGTAGTGTTAAAAAGTGTCGCTTCCTGTGGCACATAAGCAATCATATCGCGGATTTCACTCAAAGTCATATCAGAGAGGTTCTTTCCACCGATAGATATCCCCCCTGAATTGATTTTATAAAATCCAAGTAAAAGCTTTGCAACAGAACTCTTTCCACTTCCGCTTTCCCCAATAATTGCTAGTGTTTCGCCTTCTTTTACGAAAAGATTAAAGTCCTTTAGCACCAATTTATCTTGTGTATATCCAAAGTTAACCTGATAAAATTGAATGTATTCTGCTTGATTAATGTGCTCGGCTTCCCATTTTAAAGGTTCTTCTTCTATGTCAAGAAAATCGTATATTCTCTCTGTTCCTACAAGACTATTGTAAAACATCGGATAATACTGACCAAACTCTCTAAAATTTGCATCGAGAGCTGTTTGTAAAGTCATTATTGCAAGGATATTACCATATGTAGTAAGTCCATGTTTTACCATTATTGTTCCAAGCAAAAGAAAGACCAATATATTCAACATAGATATAAAAAAATTATAAGAAGTAAGCAAAGCTGTTATTTTACTATTTTTCAGACTAAGCCTAGAAACTTCACTGTTATCTTTCTTAAACTTCTCTCTCATACCGCCGGCAAGTTGATACATTTTTATTATTGACATGCCGCCTACAATATTTCCTATGGTAACTGTCATATTACTCATTTGTTTCTGAATTTCCTTCGTTGTTGCTTTGAGCTTTTTAGCTATGTAGGTATTTGCAGTAAGTGTAATTAGGTTCAATGTTAATATTATAAGTGTAATTCTGTAATCAAATACGAACATAGGAATCAAATAGATCACTATGGTTGCAAGAGAAGCTACGGTACGTCTAAAGTGTCTCATAAAAATTACGGCTACCACCCATGTATCGTTTTCAAAGACAGACAATACCTCACCGCTATGTCTCTTTTCATAATAATTCACATCTATTTTATTAAACTTCTCATACACAGCCTTATTCAAGTTACAATGACCATATTTTGCCCTGCCATTAAACATAAATGTAAACACAGGAAGCAACAACACCATTAAGATCATATAAATGACAAGCATAGCAATCATTTTAAAAATGAACCACATACTCTCTGGTGCGCCAATATCAAGTAGCATCTTTAAAAGATACGATTCTAACAATGCACTGCTTGATTGTAACAGTATCATTCCTATTATACCCGTAAAATACACAAAGTAATGGCCTTTTAGAAACACGAAAGTATTCTTCAAATCTTTATACAATTCATGCATCTTGCTCACCTATATTACCTAATACTTGATTGCTATAGAGCATAGTATATACCCCCTTCTTTTCTAATAGACCTTCATGTGTTCCATTTTCAGCTATAATGCCATGGCTTAATACATATATTTCATCTGCATTAATGATCGTTGATAAGCGGTGCGCTATGAGAATGACTGTTTTTCTTTCACTATAATTTTCGATGGCCTTTTGGATTAGCTTTTCTGATTCTACATCAAGGGCTGATGTCATTTCATCTAGCAAAAATATAGGTGCATCCTTTAAAAAAGCACGTGCAATGGCGATGCGCTGTTTCTGCCCTCCTGAAATATTAGTTCCTCTTTCAGATAAAACCGTCTGATATCCCTCTGGCATACTCATTATAAAATCATGGGCATAAGCTTTTTCAGCCGCTTGTATTATTTCATTAAATGAAGCGTCAGGCTTACCATAGGCAATATTTTGAGCAACTGTCCCTTCAAAAAGATATGTATCTTGCGCTACATAGGAAATATTCTTTCTTGCCTTCTCAATGTCCCACTCCATTATATTCTTACCAAATAAACGTACTTCGCCTTGGGTAGTTGTATGAAATCCCAATAACAACTTAAATAAAGTACTCTTACCGCTTCCACTCGAGCCAACAAGTGCAACTGTTTTTCCTTTTGGTATAACCAAACTTATATCATTGAGTACATTGTCTGACGTTTTATTATCTTTACCATAGGAAAAAGATACGTTATGAAGTTCAAATGCTATCTCCCTTTCAAAAGCTTCTCCTGTTCCAAAGGCTTCTTCGCTAAGTTCCACAATTTCCATCACTCTGTCCACAGAAACCATGGCTTCTTTAAACTCGGTTACATATCTTGTAAGTTCTGAAAGGGGTTTTGATACATTCTGTAGCAACAAGATAAAAGCTACCATTTCACCATTTGTAATATTGCCCTTATAAGCATTATAAAACCCTAACATTATGGAAACAAACATAGGTGCTGACCTAATGACATATTTATAAGGTCCTGCTTTGACCACTAACTTCTCATAAGCTACAAAATATGAAGTTGCCTGTTCCATATTTTCATCAAAATATTTTTTACGTCTTCCTCTAAGGTTATATGCTTTCTCAATTTTAATACCATTTACAGTGTCTTGTGCGATCCCCATAACCTCATCCATCTTCTTGCTGAACTTTTCCATTGTATCATAAGTAGGTGCTGCCACCTTCTTAGCAACTGCCACTGCAACAGGTATACATAGAGCACTTACAAGTGTCATTGTAATATTAAGTGTCAAAAGATATATAAAACAGCAGATAAAAACAATCATGTTGCTTAAAAACTCTGGCAATCCCCCAGACATATAATCGGCTACGCTACTCATATCATGAAGTATTCTATTGTTGATACTGCCTGAAGATTCATTTTCAAAATACTCATATTTGCTGTTTATTAGCTTATCATTGGTTATATTTCTAAGCTTCTCTATCAGTCCAATTGAAAAATTAGAGCTAATAATCACCCCACTATAGCTTAGTCCAATTCCCAAAACCGTTATAATTACAAATTGAACAAATATTCCAAGCATCTTTCCCTCCCCAATGCCATGGTCTACTGCATTTTTTGCAAAATTGCTTACTATAATAGTTATACCTGCCATCCCTATGTTCATTAGGAGCTGCATGATAAACAACGCTTTCTTATCTGACAGCTTCCATATCTTTAATATATTCATTCCCTAATACCCCCTGGTTAGTAAAACATAATTTGTTTGTTTATTATTCGCTTATTTGAAAAGCTTTACATTAAAAGCCGCATTTACTTATGTACTGTTCACTCTATGATTAGCCGGTGAGGTTTTTACACTATTTTAAGCTTATATTATTAAAGAAACCCAATATGATTTTACTTCATATTAGGATTCTTTAAACTATATACTATTTTAGGTTTTATATACTTATTCTATCATATTTTACATCTATATACAATATTTACGATTTTTAAAACCTAATTAATAATTATAATAGTTTTGTGAAATAAAAAAATATACCAATTTATTTCTAACACCACAAACCCTTATACATTAGACTTTATATTAAGAAACCTCATTTACTTGTGATATGGTTCCCCACTTATTATTCTAAATCCTCTATAAATCTGTTCAAGTAGCATAACTCTAAATAACTGATGTGGGAAAGTCATCTTCGAAAAACACAATTTATAATTGGACCTTTCTAAAACTCCTTTAGACAAACCTAATGACCCGCCAATTACAAAAACTATATTACTAACGCCCCTTACTCCCAAATCCATTATGTAATTTGAAAATTCCTCTGAGGACAACATATTTCCCCTCAGTTCTAGAACAATAACAAACATATTGTCCTTTATAGTCTTAAGTATAGCCTCTCCTTCTTTTTCTTTTATTAATATCTCTTCTTTTTCAGAAGCATTATCTGGAGTTTTCTCATCACTTAACTCAATTATATTAAGTTTACAATATCTAGATAATCTTTTGGTGTATTCATCTATAGCACTTTTTAGGTATTTCTCTTTTATTTTTCCTACACATATTATAGTTATGCTCATTTTAAATCTCCTTAAGTTTACTTATATGACAATTGTAATACATATAACATACTACTATTATATGCTCAAATCTCTCCTTTTATAAAACACACATGTGATTCTTAGCATTGCTAAAATAATTTAAGTTTTGATACTTAAGCCCTGATAAGTTCTACAGAATAATCATAGACAAATAAAAAAGTAATAAACCTTGTCCCAAAGGCAAAGTTTATTACTTTAATTCGTTTGTTTTTTATTTTTTTATATAATTAAGCTAAAATTATTTTCCACAACATTTCTTATATTTTTTTCCGCTTCCACAAGGACATGCATCATTTCTTCCAACTTTATCATTATTAACTACCATTTTAGAATCTCTATATGACCTTTGAATTTCTTTTCTCTTTTCCTTTGAAAAAATTCCTTCCCATTGTGGAAGTTCATATAAATAATCTGCTTTTGCATCTAACATATTAAAATAAAGTTTTTCAAAATCTACTTTGAAATTAACTTTTGTGTCACTTTCAGTTTCTTCTAATTGTACAGGCTCTAAAAGACTATCATTTATTCCATCAGTAAACCCCATAAAATATATGTTAGATACTTCAAATTGTTTAGCAAGTTCTTCCATCGTACCCTCAACCTTATCTGTATGGTTTGCTAATAATTTAGTATAAATACGTCTTTCGATTTCGCCATAGTCATGCCAAAACGCAGCTTCTCCTCTACGTTTAACATAATCAACCACCATATCTGTCCATTCTTTATATAAACTCATCTTCTATTCTCCTTCAAATCATAATATATTTATTATATCTCTTTATTATAATAAATACTTCACTAATATTCAACATATATGCTTAATCTTCACAAATTAATATATTTGTGCGTTTTTTTACTATTTATTTCTTTAATAGCGTTAAACCTTCTTTACTAAAAGGCTTAGATACATCAAAATTTCCACCTATAGTATCAATATCATTATTCTCAAGTGTCAGTTTAATTTTTTTTATAGACGACAATTGAGTTAATGATGCCGCTATACTTTGAAGGCAACTTTTTTCTTTCGCTTCTGACATATTTATTTTAGCTTCTTTGCTTAGATTCACATAGGCAATAGTATCTTTAATTGAAAAACTAAGTAGTCTAGTTTCTTTAGGAAGTACTGGTTTCAGCTCACTTTTTACAGTAGGTCCTTTTATAAGTTCCTGAATTATAGTCTCACCAATGAGCTCTTCCTTATTAACAATTCTCTCATCTTTAACTACTTTCACTGTAGATCCATCTTTAGTACCATCAAAATAAATACCCAATTGAATAAAGCCATCTTTTTCTAGAGGTAGTTTTAGATTTTCAAGTTTTTCTTTATTGGTGACGCTTTTTTCATCTTTTTCTTCACACCCTGAAAATGCCATTGTTGACGCAACTAGAATAGAACATACTAATATTTTGATTGCTTTTTTCATAATTGAACTCTCCTTTAATAATTCACTAAAGTATTGAATCTACTGAGATAGTAATATCTATTTTTCTTAAATGTAATTAAAATTCAATTAGATTACTTGGCATATCTCTTTTAGCTAAATTCAAAGAAATATCCTTACCTATTTCAATATTGTTTTCTTTAAGAATATTAACTACTGTTTGATAAGCTAAATCCGGAAAATTATTTGTTTTACTTAAGTGACCTAAAATGATATGTTTGTATTTATTACCCATTATATCCACTATGGCTTGGCCACATGCATCATTAGATAAATGACCTACATCACTTAATATCCTTCTTTTTAATGAATATGGATATGGTCCAAATTTCACCATTTCTACATCATGGTTACTCTCGAGCAACACCACATCAGCATCTTTTATTATATTCTTTACTTCCTCGGAAAAATAACCTAAATCGGTAGCTATACATGCTTTCTTTTTTCCGGTATATAAAGCATATCCTATAGGTGCTGCTGCATCATGTGATAATTTATAATTTGTTATATGCATATCCATTATATCCACAGAATTATTATTTATAATTCTTATATTATCCTCTTTTATATTCCCTATCTTACTCTCCATAGCTTTCCAAGTATCTTCATTTGCGTAAATCGGTATATTATATCTTCTTGAAACAATACCAGCACCCTTTATGTGGTCAGAGTGTTCATGAGTAATAAAGATACCATCGAGATCATTAGGGTTTTGATTTATATATTTAAGTGCGCCTTCAATGCTTTTCCCCGGCATACCCGCATCCACTAAAATTTTTGCATTTTGTGACGCTACAAATATACTATTTCCACTACTTCCACTATATAATGGACAAAAAATCATAATTATCTCCTTTAATTTAAAATTGTTATATAGTAACTCTCTTTATATCTGCACCTATATTTCTAAATTTTTCTTCTATATTCGGGTATCCTCTATCAATATGTTCTATACCTAGAATTTCTGTAGTTCCTTCTGCTATAAGTCCTGCAATAACTAAAGCTGCTCCGGCTCTTAAATCTGATGCCACAACTACAGTTCCTTTAAGTTTGCTTACACCATCAACTGTAGCAACAGTTCCTTCAACATTTATATTAGCACCCATTTTTTTTAATTCATCAACTTGTTTAAATCTAGATTCATAGATACTTTCATTTATTATACTTCTTCCCTCTGAAATACAAAGCAATGCATTCATTGGTTGTTGCACATCCGTTGGAAAGCCTGGATAAGGTAGCGTCTTAATATTTACAGCCTTAAGTCTTCCATTTGATTTGACCGTAACACTATCTCCACCTTCATGTACCTCTGCTCCCATTTCAATGAGTTTTGCAGAAATTGATTCAAGATGCTTTGGGATAACATTATTTATAGTTACCTCTCCACCACAAGCAGCAGCTGCTATCATAAAGGTACCTGCTTCAATTTGATCTGGGATTACACTATAGTTACATCCTGTTAATTCCTTAACCCCTATAATCCTTATAACATCTGTACCAGCACCTTTAATATTAGCTCCCATAGAATTTAAGAAGTTAGCTACATCAACAACATGTGGTTCTTTTGCAGAATTTTCTAAAATAGTTGTACCTTCTGCAAGCGTTGCGGCTGTCATTACATTTATCGTTGCCCCTACTGTAACAACATCAAAATAAATACTAGTTCCGATTAACCTATCAGCCTGAACATTTACAGCACCATTCTCAATAGTCACCGTTGCCCCGAGTGCCTCAAAACCTTTTATATGTTGGTCTATTGGTCTAGCCCCTATTGGACACCCTCCTGGAAGCTCTACCCTAGCCTTTTTAAACCTAGCTAAAAGCGCACCAATCAAATAATATGATGCTCTCATTTTTCTTACATCTTCTGTATTAGCATTTATGCTAATTATACTTGTGCTATCTATTGTAACTGAATCTTTTTCTCTTTTAATTTCGCAGCCTAAATTTTCCAATATTCTTTCAATACAATTTACGTCTTCTATATCTGGAATATTGTCAATGATACATTTACCCTTACTTGCTATTATAGCTATTGGTAAAATTGCTACTGCCGCATTTTTTGCACCACTTATTTCAACTTGACCAAGGATACGTCGACCCCCGTTAATTACCAATTTATCCATATTTGTATCATCCTCACTATACCTTATATATTAAGTATTTTTATTTTTATACATACAACTCGATTATACCATATCTACATTATATTCTAGCACTTATTTTAAAAATGTGAAATAATATTGTTATGTTTAACACAATATTTATAATTTCTACTTATATAATATAAAAATCACCCGTAAAAAATACGGGTGATTCTTATATTATTTCATTGTCTTAAAACTACCGCAATCTGTACATTCTGGTGTTTTAGCAACACTTTCATGTTTTACGACATCAATTTTGTTTAAAGTACAAAAATTGTCATCTTTACAATGATATTCACATTCACTTACTACACAACCTATACTATCATTATGCTCCATAAAAAACGCCTCCCTTTATTTAGTACAAATCTATTATTAGTATTATTAACATAATTTATGCAACTAATAAAAACTTTTTATAAATACTTATGTATCTTAATAAAATCAAAATAATGTTGATTACATAAATTTACACAAAAAATACAAAGAACAAAAATTATGTTATAATAAACTTATAATTTAATCAAAATAATATTAACCAATCTTGGTTATTAATTTCACTTGGAGGACAAAAATGAAATATTTTTTAGTTGCACTATTTGATGATTTATCAAATTCTATAGTTCAGAATATTCAAAGGGATATTTGTAGAAAATATAAACTATACAAGAGCTCCCCTAGCCTTTATATAACTGTAAGTACTATTACAAATCCTGATGTAGACAAATTAGATGTAGTTATTTCTAAAATTTTAGCTCCTTATAAACACTTTAAGGTGGGCATAAATAACAGTATTGAATTAACTGATAACTCAAGTCAAGTTAATCTTAAAGTCGAAGACAAAGGCTACATTTTTCGTATAGCAAGAAATATTACAGACACTTTAGCTTTACATGGTTTTAACGTTAAAACTGATGATGATATTATTGATTTGCGCATTCTAATAGCTAATGCCAATCATATTATTAAAAAGTCATACAATGTAGGAACTATTTCTATTGATGCAACCTTATCTAAAGATGATTTTTTAAAATTTGTAAAGGTTTCTAGGCTAGAATTATGGAAACAAGTAAGTAATAAAAAAGAAATGTTAGTTAAAACTTATGAATTAAGAGAATACTAAAGACCATAAAAATACGTTTTAGGTTTAAGGAGGATAAAGATGATTTATTACTTAGTTGGCTTATTTGATGAAACTTCCTACAAATATATGGAATCTATGCAAAAATCACTTTGTAACAAATATAGTCTGTATAGAACTGATACAAATTTGCCAAAACTTCATATAACATTAGAAATAATAACCAATCCTAGTCTTTTTGATTTAAATGTTTCTTTAAAAAAACTTCTTAAAGATTATACTAAATTTGATGTTGAATTAAACGGTGTAATATGTTTTGACCCTCCCTTTAAATCTGTAAACTTAAATATTGATAACAAAGGTACTATATATGAATTATCTAAAAATATAAATTCTACATTAAATACACAAGGCTTTGCTGTTAGAGAACATATTGAAAATTGGAATTTACATATTTCACTCGCTAATACAACTTTTGCGGATAGAGAATGGTCTAATAACGAATATCTAGCAGCTTGCAATTTAGCTAAAGACGAAAATTTCCAAAGAACTATAACAATTAATGCTGTAGAACTTTGGAAACCTATAAATAATAATGATGAAATGGTGGTTAAAAAATATGAACTTACATAAATTATTTCAGATGCAAAATACTTTAGACCATAGAATTGAAACGCAGCATCATCTTGAAGGCATACCCTTATTTAACAAAAAAATACTTTCCCTTCAAGTGGAACTCGGTGAACTCGCAAATGAAACTCGTTGTTTTAAATTTTGGAGTACAAAAGAATCATCGACTAAAGATATAATCCTTGAAGAATACATTGATTGCCTCCACTTTATTTTAAGCTTAGGACTTGAGAAAAATTTTCAAAATGTTACCTTAAACATGAAAAATATAACCTGCGAATTGTCTGAGCAGTTTTTAAATTTATATATAACAATATCGGATTTTGCAACTTCTTCTTCCTTAGATAACTATTTGAGTATCTTTAATGACTTTTTAAGTTTAGGTCAAAGTCTAGGCTTTTCTGAAGAAGATATTGAAAATGGATATTTTTACAAAAACAAGATTAACCATGAAAGACAAGATAATGGATACTAAAATATTTTAATATTACAAAACATTCTGGGTAAGCTATCTTAAAGGAGTGTGATTGTAATTGGGCATAATATTTTCTGTAATCGCAGGTATCTGTATGAGCTTTCAAGGTGTTTTTAATACAAGAGTAAGTGAAAAAATCGGATTATGGGAAACTAATGTTTTTGTCCAATTTACTGGTTTAATTTTGACTTTAATAATACTTCTTATAGCCGGAAATGGTAATTTTAAAGCAATAAAAGATGTAAATAAATTTTATTTGCTTGGAGGAATTTTAGGCGCTATAATTATATTTTCTGTAATGCTCGGCATAACAAAGATGGGACCAACTTGTTCTATTGCAATTATATTAGTCGCTCAACTACTTGCTGCTGGTATAATTGATAGATTTGGATTATTTGGAGCTACACAGCTTAGATTTGGCATTTCTAAATTTTTAGGCGTTGGCATAATGATTTTAGGTATAATAATATTTAAGTGGAAAGGGTAATACACCCTTTTTATTTTTTATAATTTTATTGACTTTTTACAGCTTTATTAATAATACTTTTCTTTTTTATTAACATATCTTAAGAATTTGCATATACTATAATAGTGCAACAATACATTAGGAGGCATACATGTTTTCCTTCAAAAACAAGTTGGATCCATCTCTCAAGCACGCTTTGTTAAATAACCTATATGACAACTATAGGGTAATAATACATTGTAAATCTCTTGAAAATAAAACCGTTAATAAGATAAAATCACTAAAATGCGATATTCTACGTCATATTTCCTCTATAAATTGTATTTGTGCTGTTTTGACCTCAAGTGTTATAGATAGGATGCTCGAATATCCGCAGGTAACATATATAACCTTTGATTGCTATGCGCATTTATGTGGCAGTAGTGTCCTAGCGTCTAATGGTGTTTCCTTCCAAAGTAATTATGACTTAACCGGGAACGGTATAGGCGTTGGAATAATTGATAGCGGTGTATATCCGCATTATGACCTACTAAATCCTAATAATAAGATTAAAAAATTTATAGATGTAGTTAATAATTTAAACTATCCTTATGATGATAATGGTCACGGCACCTTTATGAGTGGACTTATTTGTGCTAGTGGTTATGCTTCAAAGGGTATGTACAAAGGCGTTGCACAAAATAGTCATCTTTATGTTATTAAAGCATTCAATAAGCTAGGTAAGGGGTTTATATCGGATATTTTATTTTCACTTGAAACTCTAATTAATGAAAGTAACGACTTCAATATTAAAATCATTTGTCTCCCTTTTGAAACTCTAGAAACTAATGAATTTGTGCTTTCTTTGTTCGCGAAACTTTTCGATTTAGCAGTATCAAAAGGTCTTGTGGTAATAGTTCCTAGTGGAAGCAATAAAAATGTTAAGAGTTCAATCCGCGGTATAGCTACGCTTAATAACTGTATAACTGTAGGCGGTTATGATAGCGTTAAAACCCCTATCATATATGAGTATTCGTCATGTGGTCCTTTTCATAAACTTGATAAACCAAATTTAATTGCTGCCTGCGTTGATATTTGTTCTTTGATATCCGACACACAATTCATCTCTGAAAAAAATGGTATAAAGCTTTATCCGCATGGCATTACTAATCTATATACAACCTACACGGGAACTTCCTGCTCTGCTGCCTTTGTAAGTGGTATATGCGCTCTCCTTTATGAAAACAATAAGGATTTATATTTCAAAGATATACTAGCATTACTAAAGATATCTTCAAATTTAATAAATTTTCCAAAATATATGCAAGGTGCAGGTATTATAGATTTAGAGAAATTATTACCCTAAATTATTACTATATATTAATATATTATATAAATATTGTCTACAAGAAAATATATGGTGTATAATATAGATATTGTTTAATATTTATAATTAATTAAAAATCATTATTATCGTTTAAACAATAATATTTACTATTACTAATTAACATTTCTAAGGGTATAATCATTATTTTATACTACCCTCGAAATACTAGGAGGATTATTATGATAAGCGAAAGATTATTCACTGAACTAAACAAACAAATGAATTTTGAATTTTACTCTGCACACCTTTATTTAGCTATGGCAGCTTATTGCGCTGCTGAGGATTTTGACGGATTTTCTAATTTCTTTAAAGTGCAAGCCGAGGAAGAGAAATTCCATGCTATGAAATTTTATAACTATATAAATGAAATGAATGGACGTGTAACTCTAGAAGGGATGCCTAATCCTCAAAACGATTATGAATCTCTCATTGATGCTTTTAAAATTGCATATGCGCATGAAAAAATTGTGACAAGTAAAATTTATAACCTTACTGACATTGCAACAGATGAAAGAGAACATGCAACAATAAGCTTACTTAAATGGTTTATTGATGAGCAAGTGGAAGAAGAAGCTACTTTCAACGGTCTTATAAAAAGACTTGGAAGAATTAATGATGATCCAACAAGCATTTATATGTTAGATAACGAACTTGCAACAAGAGTTTTCGTTCCGCCTGTTACTAAATAATCTATATAATTGTAATCTAGACGTAAAAAAGCAGGTGTAAATACCTGTTTTTTTACGTCTAGACCTTTTTATTATCCATAATATAAAATCAATTATATTATAATAACTCTCTCCGAACCCAGTCTAGTAACTGCTTAGTCGCTCTTTCACGTACTTTTTGCCTATCACCTGACAATTTAAGCATCTTGGTTTTAACTTGACCATTAATGTATAAGCCTACATATACAAGACCTACAGGTTTTTCCTCACTTCCACCACCAGGCCCTGCAATTCCAGTAGTTGATATTCCAATACTAGTACCCGCAGTTTTTGCTATTCCTAACGCCATTTCTGCTGCAACTTCACTACTTACTGCACCATACTTATCTAAAGTTTCTTTTTTAACTCCTAATCTATTAATTTTAGCTTCATTAGTATAAGTTACTGCCCCCTCCATAAACACCGACGATATCCCAGGATAATTTATAAGCGCTGCTGCAACCATTCCTCCTGTGCAAGACTCAGCTGTTGCTATAGTTAGCCTTTTATTAACTAACATCTCACAAAGTACACTTTCTAAAGTTACATCTCCTTCACCATAAATGTTATTATTCCCGAGTCTACTACGTATTTCAGCTTCCATAGGTTCCATAAGTTTTATGCCTTCATCATAAGTATTAGCCTTTGATGTAATTCTAAAGGTTACTTCTCCTTCTTTAGCATAAGGGGCAACAGTCGGATTAGTTTGCGTGTCCAATATATCTTCTATCATTTCTGCAGCGCTACTCTCACCAACTCCAATAACCCTTAGCACCTTTGAAACTAATACACCTTGCTCAAACTTTTTAAGGTAAGGAACTACACTCTCCTCAAACATAGGTTTCATTTCAAAGGGTGGTCCAGGTAAAAGTGCAACGATCTTTTTATTTTCTTCTATTATACATCCTGGTGCTGTACCATTATTGTTAGGAAGTATCACTGCATCCACTGGGAAATATGCCTGTTTCTTATTACTTTCTACCATTACTCTATTCGACTTTTTAAAATAGTCCTCAATAACTTTTAAAGAAGGTTCATGAACCACGCTTTCCTTTCCAAAATACTCAAAAGCTACCTCCTTAGTTAAATCATCCTTTGTAGGTCCAAGGCCACCAGTAGTTATAACTAAATCAGCTCTACTAAAAGCTAATCTATATGCCTCTAAAAGTCTTTCTGGATTATCTCCAACTACCGACTGATGATATACTGCTATTCCCAGATCCGCTAATCTCTTAGCAATATATTGCGCATTTGTGTTTACTATATCTCCTAGTAATATTTCTGTACCCACTGCTAATATTTCCGCTTTCATAATTATTTCCTCCTATTGGTGCCACCCACATGGCAAGTGGCATCTGAATATTTATCTAATCTAATATCCCCTTTTTAAATCTACAACATTTACTAGCTTTTCACTAATTATATATTTTTTCATATTTTCATATATAGTCTCAAACCTTCGCTCATTTCTCATCTGCGAAATCCATGAATTATGAGAAGTTAATATAATATTATCTAATTCCCAAAGCTCACTATTGTCTTTTAAAGGTTCCTCTTCATATACATCTATTGCAGCACCAGCTAATTTACCATTCTTTAAACTTTCAATTAGAAAAGGTTCGTCTACAATATTCCCTCTAGCTACATTTATAAAAAAAGTTCCATCTTTCATTGAATTAAACATATCATTGTTAATTAGATGATATGTGGATTTAGTATACGGCACGGTTACTACAACAACATCACACAACTTAAGCATTTCACGAAGTTCATCCATAGCATAACATCTATCAAAATATTCAGCATCATGTCCGCTTGTATTTACGCCTAGGATAGTTACCCCAAATCCTTGAAATCGCTTAGCCGCTTCATTAGCTATTGTGCCTGTACCTATAAACCCTATAGTTTTACCGTACACCTCAAGAAGACTTGTATCCATTTTCCACTTTTTATCGAATTGATTTTTATATAATTTTTTACTATTTTTTAGCATTTCAAGGGTTTTTAACACAATCCACTCCCCCATAGGAATACTGTATCCCCCTTTATTATTTGTAATTATAATAGAACTCTTTTTAACATACTCTAATGGCAATTGGTCAATTCCAATGCTCGATAATTGAATCCATTTTAGTTTCTTCATTTTTTTTATATCAAGAGTCTTAAAAGGATCATAACAAACTAAAACTTCTATATCAGCAAGTTCTTCATTATAAATTAGATTTTCCTCTGAAATCACCTTTATATCATACCCAAAAGCTTCTATATCTTTCCTTTTTTCCCCGCCGTAGTTATATGTGAAAAGCGTCTTAATCGCCATGTATATCCTCCTTTTAAGAAAAGATGCCACTTGCCACGTGGGTGGCACCTTTCTTTGAAAAAAAGGTGCCAGAAGGCACCTTATTTAAATACATTTACTAAATTAGTAAATATATCTTTATTATCTTTAATTTTCGTTTCATTTCCGAGTACACAAAAACAATCTTCCTTTATAATATCAGAGAGCAATGTTTTAAAAGACTTAATATCATCGGCATTTGTACTTAATACCTCTTCTCGCTCCTTTTGTCTTTGCTCCTGCGTAATACCTCTTATATAATATGCAGTAGCACGATCACCCTTCATAGAAGGTGTTAATGGTGAATCAAGATCACTAATTGTACCTATAATATATTTGGTCATTTCCCTATCTGATGCTTCAAAGTTTTCTATATACTCACATATTCCGTCGTATGCTTTTAAAGTTTCTATTACATTTGGGTCTCTATAAGACACAAATACTATGTTACCACTTCTAGCAATGTTTGCAAATCCGCCATATGCTCCACCTTGCACACGAACTCTGTTCCATAAATAATCGAGACTTGCTATTGTCTTAAGTACTAACATCTTACCTGAATAAGAATAACCTTTCTTAATGAAATTATAGCCTTTAGCTACATACTGAACATCTGATGAAGTCAGTAATCCTTCATTATCTTTACTCAAAACAAAATCATACTTAGCATCTGGTAATTTTTCATCTCCTAAGATACTTATAACCTTAGGTAACTCCTTTGCAAATGCAGTATATATATCTTTTTCTCCTGTAACACTTATTATGAGATTATTTTTATTAAATATAATCTTTGAAACCTTATTTAAATTTTTTATAATCTCATCTGCTTTATTATCAAAATCTATTTCAATTTCATTTAAAAATTTATAAAATGATATTCCTGTAGTTTTTTCTATATAAGCTGAGGCTGGCGAAAAGTAGGAAGTAATCCTTCCAGCTGCTACCATATGGCCTCTATCAAGAATCTTCATTTCATACCTTGATTTTAATTGTTGAATTAACTCCTTCAAACGTTTCTTTTCATCAAATTTAGTAAGACTAATTATTTCTGCAATAATATCAAATAATTTAGGGATACTCGAGATTAACGCTTTACTTTTTACTACTAACTTAGGATTATATTTTTCAAAATTTTCATTTTCGCCATATACATCTGTAGTAAAATGAATACCACCCGTATGAATATTAACCTCATTAGATAAATCAGAGTAATTGGTATTTTGCGTACTTACTCTTCCTAAAATAGTTGATAATAGTGTTACATAAGGTATTAACTCTAAATCTACTTTTTTAGCATCAAATAATATATTTATATAAGCAATTTTATTAGTAAAAATATTATGAGATAAGACTTTCACTCCATGCTCATCATTTACCTTTAAAGGTAAATGTTCTACTTTTTTTTCAATATCTGAAAGTTCAAGTAAAGGAATAGTTTCAAGAACTTCCACGGAGTCTGGTGTCATTTGTCTTTCTTTAAGATCTTTTGTACTCTTCACAATTTCTTCTACTTGTTTTTCTGAGAGACTTGCTTTGTACTTTTCTAGTTTTTCTTCTGTTACCTTAGACTTCTTCTCTGCAAGGCCTTTTTTACCATTCAAAATAACCATAGAACTATGAGTATTATTAATAAGATACTTTTCTATAAGTTTTTCAAAGTAGTTTGTAGTTAGTGCAGCTTTTATTTTACTTAAATAACTTTCATATTCTAAATGCATAGTTGGGTCCTTGTCATAAAGCCAACTATCCATACTAGTTATATAATAAAATAAGCCTTTTGGAAAACCACCTAAATCAGCTTCGCGTAACTTGAATTCAGTAATATTTATACATGCCTCTATTAGTTTTTTGTCTATTCCATCTCTAACTAAATTCTTTAAAGTCGTAAATACAACTTCCTTGAATTTTTCTTTTTCACTTTCATTAGAGTTTTTTACTACTATACTGAACACAGGTTGTAATATACTATTATCAAAACTTCCAAACACATCTTTTCCAATCTCTGCATCCACAAGTGCTTTCTTCAAAGGCGCTGCAGCACTTTCTAATAATAAGTATTCTAGAATTTCAAGAGCTAAATGCATTTCTGGCTGACTAATATTATCTCCTGACACAAAATTTAAACTTAAGAATGTTTTTCCTTCCTCTTCATCATCACAAGAAATAGGATAATCCATCTTAACTTCTTCCATTTTACTAAATGGTTTTTGTAGCTTAATCGCTGAATCAATCTGAATTCTATCAAAATTATTTAAATATTTCTCACTTATGAATTGTAATTGTTCTTCAATATTTCCATCGCCATATAAGAATATATAACTATTTGATGGATGATAATATTTTTTATGGAACTCTGTAAATTCCTCCTGCGTTAAATCTGGTATAAATTCTGGATCTCCTCCAGATTCCACACCATAAGAAGTGTCCGGGAATAAAGATTCCTGTATTTTACGCATAAGGGACCCTTCCGGAGATGAGAATGCGCCTTTCATCTCATTATAAACTACACCTTTGTATGTTAGTTTATCTTCCTTGTTTTCTAATTCATAATGCCAACCTTCTTGCATTAATATTTCTGGTTGTGAGTATAAGTTTGGGTAAAAAACAGCATCCAAATATACATCCATAAGATTAACAAAATCTTTTTCATTTTTACTAGCTAAAGGATATATTGTTTTATCTGAAAAAGTCATAGCATTTAAAAATGTATTTAAAGACCCTTTTATTAATTCGACAAAAGGCTCCTTTGTAGGAAACTTTCTAGAGCCACAAAGCACTGAATGTTCCAATATATGTGGAAGGCCATTATTGTTTTTAGGTGGTGTTCTAAATCCTATAGAAAAAACCTTATTATCATCATCATTTTCTATATGAAGCAATCTTGCTCCACTTTTCGCATGCTCAAATACTCTTGTTACTGAATTTAACTCTTCTATATTTTTTTCCTCAATTAACTTAAACCCATGGTATGTATTCCCAATTTTAAACTCCATTTTTCTCCTCCTAATACTTTCTTTGAAAACTTAAACAGCTCGTTAAGTGTTTCATCTTCCGTGAATTTTTAAATCTAAGCGCATTCTATATCTTACGAATGACAATCATTGAATGAACATGATATCTAATATTAAAATTACTTTTATTATACTAATTATACACCATTTTATTCCACACTGCTAACAACATAAATTATTTTATATATCTATTCTTCCTAATTTTTATTTAGTCTATACTATGCATCAGATAAAAAATAATTTAAACTATAGTATTGGGACTATTATCTTACCAAGCATACTTACAAAGTTAAAATCATCAAAGCTAAACTCTTTAACTTGCGTCGATTCGGCTAAGTATAATACTCCTTTTACATAATCACCCCTGATGAGTGGAATTACAATAACCGATTGCCAATTAGGCGCACCTGTAACAACATCATATTCAATTATCGTATCCCAATCTATCTTCCAAACTCCCTGCTTACTATCGAGTACAGATTTTATTATACTTTTATTGTAAGTATCGCTATCTACCCATTCGTTTATAAATATCTCTCTTGAATATTTTTCAGTAATGTCTCCATTCCCTACAAGAAATAAAACACCTTTTTTTGCTTCTGTAATTTCAATAATCCTGCCGAGTAGACTATATATTTTATCTTCTTTTGTTAAATTTATATTTATTAGTTCAATTAATTCTATCATTGCAAGTACATTTCTGTGATCTTGCAATTCATTACCAGATATTATACCCGCAAGCCTATCTGTTTTTTTCGCCTTTTTAGAGAAATCACTATTCCAAGTAACATATCGATTTCTCCCCTGCTGCTTTGCCACATATAATGCTTGATCTACCCTCTCAACTAATTCACCTTGCCACTCACCCTGCATAGGGCACGTTATAACACCCAAACTCACAGTAACATCACGTCTATTGTCTAATATTTTTTCTTGTTCTATCTTACTTCTAAGTTTTTCAGCCACAAGTTGTGCTTCATAAATATCTGTATTTGGAAGAATAACAATAAATTCTTCTCCCCCGTATCTGCCAACAATATCTGTATCTCTTAAATTACTTAACACAACATCGCAAACCCTCTTTAAAGCATAATCTCCTGTCCGATGTCCAAACTTATCATTTATAATTTTAAAATGATCTAAATCATACATAATAAGAGAAAATTTGCTTTCATCAAGACTTGATTTTTCAATTTGTTCATCTAAGGCCTCTTCTAGGTATTTTCTAGTAAGTGTTCCCGTCAATTTATCAACAGATGAACTTAGTCTGAGCTTATATTTTTCAATTATTATACCTACTACTTTGCTAAGCTCAATACATTTTTTCATACTACCATTGTTTAAATTATTTAGTACTCTTTGAGATTCAATATATATATGCCCAATTACATACTTGCTTCCTTGTATGCTCTTTCGTCGTTGATTTTTCACAATACTTTTTTCAGTAATATCTTCCATGATAATTGGGATGCAAATAGACGCCTTTATAGTATTATAAATATTATTTTTATCCCCAACTGCATCTTGATTTTGTGAACCATCTGTTACTAACCCCGGCTTATCTCGGCTTAGCATTTCAGATAATTTTTCTGTGGTCTGCGGTAACTCATATTTTCTATCACTGGATGCAATAACTTTATATTCTTTATTGTCATCATCATTAATAATTATTATTCCTCTAGTCGCTAATGTTATATAAGACAAATAATCGATTATGAGTTCTAAGTTTCTTAAGTTATCAGATTGCAAATTTTCTAATACATCACCTATATCATGAATACCCTCATGAAGAGAAACTGAGTATATTTTTTTAATAGATTTTATAAAGTTTTTATTTTTCAAAATATCCTTATGGTTTACCTGCTCTAATATATCCATTAATCCTTCTTCATCGCTAATACTTGCCTGTTCAAATTTAAGCATGGAAATATCCTTATTATTTTTATAATAATTATTAATACCTAAAAATCTATTGAAAGGTCTTATTGCATTGTTTAGTCTTATATAGGATAACCTATACTTAATTGGTAATTTAGAATTTATATTCTTTAATATACCACAAGCTTCAAAGTAATATATTACTGCATACAAATAATCCTCTTTGTTAAAATAATAATCACCAATTGCAGTATATATTTTCCAACATATATCTATTTCTTTATATTTTTTTGAATACTCTAAAGCCTCATCAAAAATCTCAATACTATTTGTGTTTTCTATTAATCCGTCAACATATAACTTTTTAACAAATACTCTGTGGTCTTTTATGTCAATATCGATATTAATCTTGTTAATCTCATTAAAAATAATTGATGCATGCTCTTGTATTTCATTATCATATAAAAGTATTACAACTCCATAAAATATATTAAGTCTACTACTTACATATAATACTTTATTAGCTATTGTTGCAATGTTTGTAATATCCTTTATTAACTCATCATCATTTTCTCTCAAATGTATTTTTATACATTTATTTAAAATCTGAGCCCATAATGCATGTATAAATTGATTTTCCCCATATAATTCCAAAACCTTATTGATATAAGACTCAGCCTTTTTCATGTCCCCTAATTTATAATTAATCTCAGCTGCTAAAAGATAGAATATTTCAATGTTTTCACTTTGGTCAGGATAATTAATAATCTCCTTATTACAAAGTTCATAATACTTATAAGCATTATCATAATCATCTAATCTTAAATAAATACTAGCAATCGATGTATAACAATAAAATAATTTTATCTCAAATTCATATTTTCTACATTCCCCTAACTGTTCAATAAAACATTGTAATGATATTTCATACTTTTCTACTAGAAAATGCGTCACCGCAATATTAATTGATGCATCTACCTCTCTATTACTAATATTATTCTTCTCACATACTTCTTTTGTTTTTAAAAAATATTTTATAGCCATATTATTATCTTGGTAATAATATTCATAAATAACTCCTATATAATTTAATGCCTTTATTAATTCATCGATATTACTATATTTATTACATATAGTTATTGCCTTTTCAAAAAATATTAACGCCTCGTTCGCTCTACCTCTTCTCATAAGAACTATGCCCTTATGATTATAAAATATGGCTTCCAGTTCTTCATATTCACCCTTACACATTTCTATACAACTGTTACATATTATTTCAACATTTTCATACTCTTGCCTTATCTCATATACACAGGCTTGTATTCCTTGACACTTAAGCCATCCAGAACGATAGTCTGTTTTTTCTAACATAGTATTAATTTTTTTAGTATAATAAATAACACTCTTTATATCATTTTTATTTAAATATACCATTGCAATTTTAATGAAGCTATCTATTATATAATTATGCAACTGATTATTATAATTATACATTTGAACTGATAGATAGTAATTTATCGCGATGGAATTATGTCCTTCTTGTTCATGCAAATCGCCTAGCTCCATAATGAGCTTGATGTTTTCAACTGGACTATTTGAACAATTGATTATTGATACCGCTTTTGTTAAATTTTTTATTGCATCACTTCTGTTTTTTAAAAGTCTCATTTTTTGTGCATTTTCAATGCAGTATTCAATAATCTTTTGCCCTTGATCTGACTTTTCTAAGTGATAAATTAGCTCCTCAATATATTCTGTACCACCCTGTGCATAAAAACCTTCAAGTAGTACCGATGCTAATCTATGCATGTTTTTTTTATCTTCGTCACTAATTCTTTCATACATAAGGCTTTTAAGAAACTTATTATAAAAATCAAATACAAAACCTCTATCTTCAATTTTTTTGCATAATATCCCCGAGGAAATAAGTCCTTTAATAACTATCTCGAGTTCTTCACTATTCTTATCAATAAAACCTTTTATTACTTCTAAAGAAACAGCGCTTTTAAATATCGATATTATTTTTAGGATATTAAAATTTAATTTTCCCATTTCTTTAACTTGATTAAGCAGTATTGGATGCATATCCTCTGGCACAATAAATTTAGAATAATCGTAATCTATGGTCCAACACCCTTTTTCTTTATCTATATAAATACTTTTTTTATTGAAAAAGCTCTTTATAATTTCTTGAACAAATAATGGATTGCCTTTTGTCTTTTCAAATATACTCTCTGCAAATTTATATGGCATATTAGGCATACTTAAAATATTTTCAATCATTTTCCCTACTTCTATTTCACTTAACTCTTTCAAAAATATATTTGTTACTACAACACTCCTAGATATAGTCTGTTTGAATTTTATAAATTTTTTGTTTAGTACACATTCCCCATCGCAGTATGACATTATAATCATAATTTTTTTGTTTTGTAACTTCTTTCTCGTAATATATTCTATTAATTCAATTGTAAATTCATCTGCTAGATGAAAATTATCAATAATTATAACTATAGGCTTATTACCTATACACTCTTCTATAAACCCCGAAGCAAAGTGTATAAGTCTATATTTTTCTTTGTCTCCACTCAATGGTTTTGAATGTATTATATTCTTTTTGCTACCTAATTCAGGTATGAATTTTACCAATTCAGATTCGTATCTTTCTAATATTTCTGGTTCACATTCAGAAATGAGCTGTTTTAATATATCTACAAAAGCCACATTACTGTTTTTAGTAGAAACCTCTAATTTAAAACTACTATAAACATTTACTTTTCTCAAAGAAAAAAGATATTTTAATGATTTAAGGAACCTCGTTTTACCAATACCTGATTCGCCATGTATAAAAACCGTAAGATTATTTTTACCTTCATTTTTTATACATTCATAGTTATTGATAATTTTATATACTTCATCCTCTCTACCTATCATTTTCAAGTTAGTATTTAATTTATTTATTTCTTTTTTTCTATATGGTATATATTGCTTTTTAAATGAATTATTTATGTCTATTACTAATTCTGAAATATTTTGATATCTTTTTGTAATATCACTATAAATCATCTTTTCAATGACCCTTTGAAAATTTATGTTAAGATTTTTATTATTATTAAATATCTCTTTTATTTTAATATTATTAATTTCATCGTTTATACCAAAATTACAATTTTCACTCTTCATATATATGATAAACAATAAAATCCCTAGAGAATATATATCACTAAATATACTACATTTCTTACCTGCTAATATCTCTGGAGCCTTAAAATATTCCTCATTATTCTCATCTTTCCAAAAAGTTTGTTTTTCAAGTTCCACTGTTGCAAAATCTTTGAATTTAACGCAATTTTTTTTGTATTTTGTATTCGTAACTGTTATATTACTTAAATTTATATCACTATAAACAAATCCTTTTAAATGGAGATAATTTATACTTTGGCATATTTCTATAAATAAATCTAATAGCTCATCACTTTTCATATTACTTACTACATCTAAAATACTAAAATCATTTTTAACATACTCATTTGTGAAAAAATAAACTTTGTCATCTAATTTTTTATTATCTAATAAATTTAATAAATCAAAGTCATATACTAATGTTACATTTTGGCATTTTAAGTTAGTTAAACTTATAAATTCTTTTGTATAAAATTCTATTAACTCTTTCTTTAAATATTCTGAGTTAAGAATATTTAATTGTACCGTATCATAATTTTTTCTTATATCATTTACAATATAACTAGAAACTAACCTATTTTGTTTTATACATTTAACTATTCGATATCTATTATTAATAATTTCCAATTAATCACTTCCTCAAATATCAATTAAATTAACATTTTAGATAATACTAGAAATTCATTTTCAAATATAGTACACTTTAGGTCCTTTATCACATTAATATAATAAACCATTTGAATGTTTATGTTAAAATTTGTATATCTATATATTATACCAATAAAATGTGTCATTTTACTGTTTTTATATAAAATGTTAAATTTGGCTACTAAAATGACATTTAGGATACTGTTGTTGCATGAATAAATATATAAAAAAAAGAAATAATAATACTATATTTATGCTATTCATACTATTTTATTAATAAATCTGCGCAGTTAGTGATTAAGGAGGGTACTTACTTGACTTACGAATATGAAAATTTCAAGTCAAATGCTATAGTTTTAGGCCATAAGCTTATAAACATTATCCCTATATATGCTCATATGATTATTGAACTTACCGAGTCCCCAACAACTGGATATTGTTGGTACTATACCACATCTGATCCTTCTATAATATTATTGGAAGAGAAAAAAACATTTGATTTTAATAAACCAAATATCTTAGGTGGAAGTAATCAAATTATCTGGAAATTTAAATGTTTGAATTGTGGTGAATGTAAAATAACCTTTTCTTATTATAAGAGTTGGAAAAGAGAGTCTTGCCCCTTAGATGAATCCACATATATAATAAAAGTTGAGTAGTCTAGGTCACTAAACAACTTATCAAAAAAACAAAAAAGAAAGTCCACCATATGTAACGTGGACTCTCCTTCTAAACTGCTATTTGTTAAAACTTAAGTTAATATCTCATAACCTGTTTGAGTAACAAGTATGGTATGTTCCCATTGAGATGACAATGATCCATCTGTTGTAACCGCTGTCCAATCATCATCAAGTACTTTTGTATCTGGGCTCCCGATATTAATCATAGGTTCAATAGTAAACGTCATATTAGGTAATAATATTGTACCCTCACCTTTATTACCTATATGTGCTACAAATGGTTCTTCATGAAATTCTAATCCAACACCATGACCACCATAATCGTAAACTACAGAATAGCCAAGACTTTCTGCATGTTGCTGAATGGCATTTCCTATATCCCCAAGCGTATTAAATGGTTTCACCTGTTCTATGCCAAGGTCTAGACATTCCTTTGATACACGCACCAAATCTACCGATGCCTTAGAACCCTCTCCTATTATGTACATTCTACTAGCGTCACCGTAATATCCATCTAATATGCAAGATACATCTACATTAACTATATCGCCATCTTTTAGAACAGTTTCACATGGTATACCATGACATATCACATCATTTATTGATGTGCATACACTCTTAGGGAATCCACCGTAGCCTAATGGTGCTGGGTATGCATTATGCTCTACCGTATATTCATGTACCCAAGTATTAATTTCCTCTGTGGTTACTCCCACTTTTATTCTCTCACTAACAATATCTAGTACATCATGTGTTAGTTTACAACTTTTTCTTATACCTTCTATTTGTTCCTGCGTTTTCATGATATCTCTAGGTATTGTATACCCAACTTTCTCTTCTATATTGCTTATAAATACGTCTTGATCCATATGACATCTTTTATATTTCTTGCCACTTCCGCACCAACACACATCGTTTCGTGATAATTTATTCATTTCATTTCCTCCCGCCTAAAATTATTCTAAACATCAATATTAACTACAAATTAGTTATAAGGCATCTTAGACTTGTTATTTTTTATTATGCTAAGTATATGCTTATCTTTAAGCAACCTTAGATTATCAAGGTTATATGCTTTATTGATGATTTAATCTTTTATTACAGTTACTATTATACCCCTTCTTTACATTTGTTGTGCACTAATTAATAATTAATAAATATTAGTGTGATTTTAGCTCATAATAGTGTAAAATGTATTATTATACATATATATTAAAATAATATATATCTTGTAATATATTATTTATACTAGAATAGCTTTTATATTAATATTAATTAAAGTGACTTAATTTTTAATATTTAGGATGTGATATAATTATGAGACTTTTACCAATTGAATTTGCAAAATCAGGAGATTTTTTGGCTAAAACTATATTTGATAATGATGGAAGAATTCTATTAAGAGAAGGTGTTGCATTAACTGATTTTTACTTGGCAAGGATAAAACGTTTACAGATTTACTCTATATACATTAGTGATGAATACAACGAAGCTGAAATTGAAGATGTAATAAAACCTGAGTTACGCCAACATGCTATTAAAGCTATCAAAGATGCTTTTTATAGCTTTGAGAAATATAGTTTATATTCTACTAATACTAACCTTGATGAAAAAAAAGTTTCAAAAGAAAAACGAGTCTATTTTGAATCTATAGGAAGTATTGCTAAGGAAATAATTGACGAGATAATAAGTAAAAAAAATGTAATGATTAACCTCGTAGATATTAAAAGTATGGATAATTACACCTACCAGCACAGTGTAAACGTAGCCGTACTTTCTCTAGTATTAGGTGTTCAATTACAATTAAATCAGAATGAGCTTTATACTTTATGTATAGGAGCATTGCTACATGATATAGGCAAAACTCTTATTCCAAAACAAATAATTTTAAAACCTGGTCCCTTAACTGATCAAGAATATAAAACTGTAAAGGAACATACCACAAAAGGTTATGATTTTCTAAAAGGGTGTTTGGAAATACCTGCTCCCGCTAGAATTGTTGCTCTTCAACATCATGAAAAAATAAATGGGCGCGGATACCCAGATAACATAAAAAACAAATCAATTAATAAATTTGCTAGAATTGTTGCTATTGCAGATGTGTATGATGCGCTTACATCAGACAGGCCCTATAGCAAGGCCATGTGCCCTAATGATGCTGTAGAATATATTTTTTCTCATGGTGATACTCAGTTTGATTATGAAATGGTTAAAGTATTTTCTAAGGCAGTTGTTCCTTATCCACCTGGAACCCTAGTCAAATTAAGCACTGGTGATATTGGTGTAGTTATGGCTGTATTTCCTAACTTTGCCTTAAGACCACAAGTTAAAATTATAAAAAAAGGAATGAATTCTAAGTCTAATGAAGTTGGCACAACTGTTTCTCTTGTTTCACAATTAGATATCGTAATTAGAAATATTGAGTTTGCCGTCTAATAATGTTATATACTTTAATAATTAAATCCTCTCCTTGGTCGCTGCAACAGCTTCGAAGAAGATACATCGACGACTTCGGAATGAGAGTTACCACTTTGTAGTTCTCTCGAGTAGATAACAATTCTCAATTGTTATCCTCCCACTGAAGTTTTCTATATATTATTTATTATATATTCCTTTTTAAGATACTGGTATTTATTAGAACTCGCATTAACTACTAAATTATTGTTAGCTATTTCTGCAGCTTCTTCTATATTCTTAGCCTTAAACATTATTGTTCCACCATTTCTATTATACATACCCCCACATATTAAATATTTAGAAGAATGATTAATCTTATCAGCACTTGAAGCATAAGTTATTGCTAAACTGTCATTACCCTCTCTTGAACAATTTATTTTAACTAATAAATCCTTTGTTTCCATTTGTTTTACCCCCAGTCCAATAATCTACTTTAGAAATATAGTTTAGGTACAAATTAAAGCTATCATAAGATGAAATAATTATATATTTATAAATACTTTAAAAGTATTTTGTCTTATTATGTTATGTATATATTGTAACGAACATTTGTTCGTTAGTCAATAACTTTTACTCTCATAATAAATATATATGTTTTTCTTACAATTTTTATTACATGCAAACTTAATACATATAATTTTAAACACTTAAAATATTAATGATAATAAAAAATACAGGCTTAGGGTATGTTTATACCCTAAGCCTGTACCCAGTTCCCCAAACAGTTTCAATGTATTGAGGCTGAGATGTACATTTATCGATTTTTTCCCTTACTCTTCCAATATGTACTGTTACAGTCGCAGTATCTGATAAAGCATCGTATCCCCATATTTTTTCAAATAATTCAACTTTACTAAATACCCTATTAGGATTTTCAGCTAGATAGAGTAATAAATCAAACTCTTTTTGAGCTAAGTTTATTTCAATACCATCTACAAATACCTGCCTACAATCCTTTCTTATTTCTAGTCCCCTTATTATAATAGTGCTACTTTTCACGACGGAGTTAAATTTATTCTTTATTCGCTCGTAATTTCGAATATGTGATTTAACTCTAGCAACTAGTTCACTTGGGTTAAATGGCTTTGTAATATAGTCATCAGCACCAAGACTGAGCCCCTTTATTTTGTCAATATCATCTTTTTTTGCAGATACCATTAAAATTGGAATTTCCTTATCCTCTTGCATACTTCGCAAAATAGTAAATCCATCAATTTTAGGAAGCATAACATCAAGAATTAACAAATCAAATTCCTTTGTTTTCAGGGCATTTAATCCCTCTACCCCATCATTGCATATTTTAACCTCAAACCCTTCAATCTCTAAATAGTCTTTTTGAAGCCTAGCAATACTTATATCATCTTCTACTATTAAAATTTTTTTCATAATACTCCTTTATTTGATATTTTTCCAAATGACATTAAAATACTTGTACCTTCGTTTTCATGACTCACAGCCCAAATTGTGCCGCCGTGTCCCTCTACAATTTGTTTTGCAATTGCAAGTCCTAGTCCACTTCCATTCGCTTCACTTCTCGCCGCATCTGCTCTGTAAAATCTATCAAAAATTTTATTTACATCATTCTCATCAATACCGGAACCATTATCCCTTATTTCAATTATAATGCTAGAATTAGTTTCTCTAAGAATAATTGTAATTTTACCTTGCTCTTTATCCATATATTTACGAGAATTATCAATAATATTTAATATCACTCTCATTAATCTTTCTCTATCAATTTTAACGTATTTTAAACCATCCAAATTATTTTTCAAACAAATTTCTATGTTCGACTTTTCAAGCTCTGGTGCACTTTCATGAATACAGTATTTAAAATAATCCATAATATCTGTGTTTTCAAAATTAAAAGGTAATTGACTGAGATCCAACTTCGAATATAAAAGCAAATCATTAATCATAATATCCATCTGCGTAGCCTTTGAATAAATGGTCTTTAAATATCGATCTGCCTTTTCAGGAGTATTAGCAACTCCATCCAAAATGCCATTAACATACCCTTTTATTGATGTTATAGGTGTTTTAAGATCATGGGATATACTAGAAACGAGCATTGTCCTGTTCTCGTCATACTTCTTTTTGAGGCGGATAGAATCTTTAAGTTGTATTCTCATCTTTTCAAAATCAGCACATAACTTCTTAATTTCTTGATCTCCGACTTCAATAATTTCTAGACTTAAGTCCCCCTTACTAATTTCTCCTACAGCTATACTTAAAAGTGATAAGGGCTTTATTATTCTTTTAGACAGTAGATAGGACATATATATGTTGAGTGCTATAAATGATATAAGAAATATTGCAACTATAAATATAATAAACTCTTCTAGAATGCTTGAATACCTAAAGACTGGAGCGAGTAATATGACATTCCCTCTGTTACCATCACTAAACCTAATTGGAGCTACTTCTACCATGTAAGATGTAGCCTCAATTTCTACTAATTTTTTTTCAAATTTAGTATTAGCTTCTACTAAACATTTCTCTATGTCAATTTTGTTTACATCCTTTGAAGTGAAAATAATAGTATTACTTTTAAGTATTATGATTTCTCCATTTATGGTCGATAACTTTTGATGTAAATATTGTTGATATTTTATATTCTCTATATTGTAAGAACTTTGATTACGTACAATATTACTGGTATCTGCTAATTGAGTCTTTATGAATATGAACTTTTTAAAATTATCATAACTTACGTCCTTTTTAAAAATGGTTGAAGATATAAAAATAAATAAGACCGCAGCTACAATTGTAATTACAAAAGGAACTATCACAGTTACAGTGTTAGAAAAAATCAATCGTTTTTTTATATTCATTTTTCACCTCAAAATGTCTTTAAAATTCTTTTTTGTCAAATATATAATACCCTGCTGTAAAAAATATTATACCATAACTAACCATCATCATAAATTGAAGAAAGATTTTTAAAAATGGTATGGTATCCATAGTGAATAGCGTATACCAGTTCATCATTGATGTAATGAATATACCCGAATATCTGTAAAGTATAATACCTAATCCTTTAAACATAACAAAAACAAAAATAGACAGAAAAAACACTCCTATCCCACTTTTAATTATATTTGCAAAAAATGCAATGATTATTGATAATATCACCATAGGAACCAGCGTTACAATATATGAAACTATAATTTTAATAACACTACTAAATGTAGCTGAATTTGAATTAAAAAGACAACCAGCAATTATTGAAAAAATCATTATAAATAAAAGATTCGCTATGATAAATAACATAATTGCAATTAACTTTGATGCATAAAATTTGAACCGTGAAATGGGCCTTGTTAATGCAATTTTCATAGTGTTTTGTGAAAACTCCCCTGAAAAACTCTCGATAGTAACAAGCGCTGTAAATAAAGGCAATATTGTATTCACAACTACTGAGAGAACAAGTATAGGAAATTCCATGCTAGAAACTCCGCGTAGTCCAAAACCAGATCTTAAAACCACCATAGATAACTGTCCAACAATAATTACAATAATTGATATAATTACTGCAACTATAATTTTTTTTCTTTTATATAACTTCTCAATTTCATTTATCAAAGCAGCTTTAAATTCTACCATTTCGCTCTACCTCACTAACAAAATAATTTTCAAGTGTTGAATAATTATTTAATATATTCTTCATAGTATCAACATTAAGCATTCTACCATTGTATAACACACCAATATGTGTGCAAGTAAGTTCAACATCGTGAATAAGATGACTTGATATAAAAAATGTTGTATTTTCCTTTGCTGCAAGGTCTTTCACTATATTTCTCATAGCAATCATTCCCTCGACATCAAGTCCATTTAAAGGTTCATCTAATATAATTACCTCTGGCCTTGCTAAAATGGCTGCTGCAATTCCTAGTCTTTGTTTCATTCCAAGCGAGAATTTTCTAGGTTTCTCGTTTTTGTATTTAAGAATACCTGTTAACTCTAAAACTTCATCAATTCTCTGATCGTCAACGTCTTTATAATATCTTGAGACTTGCCTTAGATTCTCATAAGCTGTTAAATAGGAGTAGGTTTCAGCTGTTTCTATAATGCACCCGACTTTTTTCATTACTTGTTCGTAATCCTCTAGTATACTATGTCCTAAGATTTTTACATCCCCACTGTCTGGCCTTATAAGTCCAGTCATTATTTTCATAGCAGTAGTTTTCCCAGCACCATTAGGTCCTAGAAATCCGAAAATTTCCCCTCTATGTATATCAAGATTTATATCCGTTATACCCCTTCCATTTTTATATACCTTGGAAAGGTTTTTAATCTCAATTACTTTCTCCATTTATTTCCCCCCAAATACACTTTTTCAAATCTTTTGGTTATATTTATATTGTTTAATAACGATTATATAATTAAAAAATAAATATGTGGGGACTCTACCATAAGAATATTTAAATTTAGAGTCCCCACATATAATTACAATGATTATACTTATTATTTAAATACTTTACTGTAATTACCATTAGAAGAAATCACGTTTTCATTACTATTTTCATTTGCGTTAAAGTATATTGTTGCTGAACCTTGGTCAATAGATATACTCCCTGTGAAATTAGGTGCTTTAACACTCCCATTAAACTGGCCTTTTTCAAAGGTTGAACTAAACTTAAAGTCTTTTTTATCTACTGCATATTCCTCAAATCCTTTTGCATATTCCTCATAATATCTTCCACTGACACCTTTATTATCTAAAGCAGTTATGTCTACAAATCTTTCACCTATTTTTACGAATTTTGCATCTTTTTCTATTAAAATATCTGTTTTATATTTTCCTAAATATTTTTCAGGATTAGTTAATTTACTATGATCTTGTTCCACATTTTTTTCTACTTTCTTACCTGTTAAATCAGGTTTATTAGCCTTAGTCGTATTAACATCTGTCATCTTTGCTAGTAACTCAAAGGTTAACTTATGCTCTACGCCTTTTGCATCTTTACCAGAAATTAATCCAGTGCCAAGAACAGTTTGAATTAATCCATCTTTAGTTGTTACCATATTTCCTTTAACTTCTTTTACAAATACATCACTTACTATTTTAGGTATGCTACTCTCATTATTAGGGTTATTAGATCTACCACCAAATACACTCTTAGATTCAAGAGATACTACTGCATTAATAAGGGCTGGTATTTGTGCTTCACTTAAAGAGCCGGACAAAGTCTTACTTCCATCTGAATTTTGCGTAACTACAACCGCATCTTTTAAATTACCAACGACAGCATCTGCAATTTTCTCCATATCAGTTGCTCCCTCTTCTTTAAAAGGATTTTGTGAAATTGTAGTTTTATGAGGAGTAGTAAATGTAGTTGTATTATATATATTATTCGTGTTATTTTTATATATAGACTCATTTAAATCAGAGTAATTATACTCCTCTGTCTTTTTTAAACCATCAATTCCTTTTGTTACAGTTTCTTTAGCCCCCTTTGCTACATCAACTTTACTAAGAGAATCGTCAGAATAAACTACAGTACCATTGTCTTTTAGAATAATTGACATATCTGCTGTATAACTTGTTAGCTTAGTTGTAGCACTTTCTGCTGTATACTTAACAGAATCCTTTAATTGATCATATCCGCTTTTAGTTAATACTTGGGCCATTGCAGTAGTTGCAAACATTACACTACCTAGAGCAAAACTTACAATCATTGCTGTTTTCTTATTTAGCTTCATTTTATTTAATCTCCTCTTTGTTATAAATTTGCTTTTTAACATGAAAGTCTTTCATAATTCTATTTTAAAGTACATGTCTCTACTTTCTATAAACAAATTATAAACAAAGTATAAACTCTATTCATTTAATTTTTACCCATTTTTATTGCCTTCTCCGTGCAACTCTCCATAGCTGAAATTACAGTACCTCTAAAATTATTCTTTTCTAATGCGTATACTGCCTCTATAGTAGTTCCCCCCGGTGAACATACATCGTCTTTAAGTTTCCCTGGATGTTCACCAGTCTCAAGCACCATTTTAGCAGCCCCTAGCACTGCCTGTGCTGCCATTTTATAAGCTTTGCCTCTTGGCATTCCTTGAAGTACTGCACCATCACCTAGGGCTTCAATAAACATATACACATAAGCCGGAGATGATCCACTAACCGACGGAACCACGTCAATAAGTTTTTCCTCTAATATTTCTACCTTGCCAAAACTTTCAAATATTTTCAATACATCTTGTAACTCATCAGGAGTTATATTTGCATTTGAACAAAGTGCACTCATTCCCTCGCCTACAAGCGCTGGGGTATTGGGCATGGTTCTTATAACCTTTGCTTTCTCCCCTAATAAAGTGCTCATACGCTCTAACGTTATTCCTGCGGCTATGGTTACTATAACTACATCCTTCTTTAAGAAGGACTTTATATCCTCAATAACTTCAAAATATTTATAAGGTTTTACAGCAAGTATTACTATATCGGAAACCCTTGCAACTTCCATGTTATCATTTGTTACTTTAATATTATGTTCTTCTTTTACCTTACTTAAATTCTTATCCGATGGATTACTTGCTATTATATTTTCGCTAGGGACTAAATTTGATTTAACTATTCCACTTATCATAGCCCTTGCCATATTCCCACAACCTATAAATCCTATTGTTTTATCCATATCAATAACTCCTCCAATGTAAATTTATTTAATAACAGTATTATATCATTAGAAGTAACATTTTAATTAATAACATTTTATAGCATAAGCATATAAAATTTGGTTATAATAATATTGAAATGTTTAATATTAAGAGTAATGGATTAATAATTATTATGTGCTCTTAAAAATATAAGGAGGCTATTTATATGTCACATAAAGACAACAAAAACAGTAAAGACAATAAAAAAGCTAGTCAGAAAACGAAAAAAGAGTTAGATAAAATGAGAATGGAAACTGCTAATGAAATAGGTGTTTCTAAAGAATCTAAAAAATTAGGGAAAGAAACAAAATAGTTTTTGAATATTCCTAAAGCAAAAGGAAGATGCCCTATGACATCTTCCTTTTACTATATTATAATGATCTTATATTAATATATGATGTGTTATTATAATTGCGATTTATTACTATTAAAATATCCAATCTTTTATCTTTCCTTTGCTATAAAAAATATTCCTAACATCTCTGGTCCTACATGTGACCCTACTGCCGTTCCAACATAATTTAAAATAACGTCCTTAACATTTCCGTTTTCTCTAAGTAATAATTCTAAAGCTAATGCATCTCCTAGGCAATCCCCATGACTTATTGCAATAACCTGTTTAATGCTTGGATCTGACTTTTCCTTAAACTTTTGTACTAAAGTACTTATTGCTTTTTTTCTTCCTCTACACTTAGAAAATGGTATAAGCCTTCCTTCGTTGTCCACAAATAAAACAGGTTTTATATTTAGTAATGTACCAACAGCTGCTGCAGAACTAGATATCCTTCCACCTCTTTTTAAAT
Source organism: Clostridium estertheticum (assembly GCF_026650985.1). GTDB lineage: Bacteria > Bacillota > Clostridia > Clostridiales > Clostridiaceae > Clostridium_AD > Clostridium_AD estertheticum_C. The sequence goes on along the minus strand of NZ_CP086239.1, from coordinate 4,139,250 downwards.
GGTTTAAATCATTAACCGTAAACCAATGATTAATCCTTAGTTTATTCTCCTCAAGCCATTTAACTATCTCTCCTGTAGATTTTCCACTCTTCAACATTTCATATGCATAATATGTTAAAAGTCCTTGTCCAAGGCTTGCACATTTACTATCTACTATTCTTATATCAGCATCTGGAAAATCTTCAAGTATAGTTTCTCTTGCTATATTTGCGCTATTAATGGTTCCAGTTAATGCAGAAGACAATGCAATATATATTATAGACTTTTTCAGTAAAACATACTTTTTAAATACATCTAAATATATTTGGCTATTAATTTGTGATGTAGTAGGCGTTTCTCCCTGCCTTAAAGCATCATAAAAATCTTTTCGGGTAAAATTCTCTCCAAAATCATCTTCTATTGCTTGCCCTTTAAAATTACAAATCAACCCTAATGGTACTATATTATCCTGTTTAATATATTCTAAAGGTAAATCGCATCCTGAATCTATTACTAGAATTATTTCACTATGTGTTTTCCTCATAACTTAAATCCCCTTTGCCATTCTTTAAATATTATTTTTACCTTTTATTCTATATATACACCTCTATACAAAAAAAGAAAAGCAAATATACTTTTCCTAGATTAATTGAAGTGAAAATTACTAATTATTCTACTACCTTACCAATCTTTCTAAACTTATAATATCTTTTGGTAAGAAGGGATTCTATCGATTCACGTTTTAATCTACCAATTGCTTCCTCCAAATTACGTTTAATACTAATTGACATCTCATCTACATTAGTATGTGCTCCGCCTAGAGGTTCTTTTATAATTCTATCTATTATTTCGTAATTTATCAAATCCTGAGCTGTTATTTTCATCGCATTAGCTGCTTCACTCGCAAGACTTGCATCTTTATATAATATACTAGCAAAACCTTCCGGTGATAAAATAGAGTAAATTGCATGCTCGAGCATCCAAACTTCATCCGCTACCGCCATTGCTAAAGCTCCACCACTTCCACCTTCACCAATGACTATTGAAATTATTGGTGTTTTTAAAGTTGACATATACATAAGATTTCTAGCTATTGCTTCACCTTGACCTCTTTCTTCTGCACCTAATCCACAATATGCTCCTGGAGTATCAACAAAACAAATAACAGGTCTTTTAAATTTTTCTGCCTGTTTCATAAGTCTTAAAGCTTTTCTATATCCTTCAGGATTTGGCATACCAAAATTTCTCTTTATATTTTCCTTTGTATTATTTCCCTTTTGCTGCGCTATAACAGTTACAGGTATACCATTAAACTCTGCGATTCCACCTACAATTGCAGCATCGTCTCCATAATATCTATCACCATGTAATTCAATAAATGAATCAAAAATTTTATTTATATAATCAAGAGCAGTCGGACGTTCCACTAGCCTTGCAATACTTACTTTATCCCAAGCAGTTAAATTTTTATAGGCTTCCTTTTGCATATTATAGAGCTTTATTTCCATCTGTCTTATCTCTTTATCTAAATCCATATTTTGATCTTTTGCTAAATTTTTTAGCTCATCTATTTTACTTTTAAGTTCATACATGTTCTTTTCAAAAGGTAAAGTTACCATAAAATTTCACTCCTTATGTATTACTTTTGTCTTTCTGTCGGTGCTATAAATGAAGTTTCAATATCTGCGCTAAAGTTTCCTTCATAACTTTTCTATCCACTATCTTGTCTATAAAACCCTTCTCAAGCAAAAATTCGGCCCTTTGGAATCCCTCAGGCAATTGCTGCTTTAATGTCTGCTCTATAACTCTTTTACCTGCGAACCCTATTAGTGCATTAGGTTCTGCGAGAATTATATCTCCAAGAGTTGCGAAACTTGCTGTAACTCCACCTGTGGTTGGATCTGTAAGAACAGTTATATAAAGATTACCGCTTTCATTATGTCTTGCAATAGCAGCACTAGTTTTAGCCATTTGCATTAGAGAAAATATACCCTCCTGCATCCTAGCTCCCCCTGAGGCTGTAAATATAATAATTGGTTTTTTACTCTCTGTTGCTTTTTCAATGACCCTCGTAATTTTCTCTCCAACTACAGATCCCATACTTCCCATCATAAAATTACTATCCATCACCGCAATTAGCGTATCTTGCCCGTTTATCTTTCCTTCTCCAGTTATTACTGCTTCATTTAATAAAGTTTTATCACGTATAGTTTGAAGTTTCTCCGTATATCCCTTAAAATCTATAGGGTTATCTGATATCATAAATTCATCGTATTCTTTAAAAGTACCTTTATCTATAGTATAATCTATTCTTTCACGACACCCGATTCTGAAATGGGTTTTACAATTATCACAGGTCATTATGCTACTCTCTAAATCCTTTTTATAAAGAATTTTACCACAGGTTTCGCATTTAACCCACATTCCTGAAGGGATATTAGGTTTTTTATCGCCATCTTCATTTTCTAAATTTTTAACCTCAATATATTTACTCTTTTTAAATATACGTTTAAACTCAAACATATAACTACCCCTTTCTAAAAATATACCCACTTCAATTTATAGCATATATAATAAATACTACTCTCATAGTATAAAACTTTTAAGTAATAAATTCCAGTATACATTCAGCTACTTTAAATATTTTTAAATTCTTTACCAATAAAACCAGTATCAAATTTACCTTTTATAAAATCTTTATTATTTACTATCTTAAATTGGAAGTCTATATTGGTATCGACTCCTTCTATTATAAATTCACCAAGTGCTCTTCTCATTTTACATATTGCTTCGTCTCTGTCTTTTCCATGAACAATAAGCTTTCCTATCATAGAATCATAAGTCGGTGGAATTTTATAACCTTGATATGCTGCGCTGTCTACTCTTACTCCATATCCACCAGGAATATGGAGTGATTTAATGACTCCTGGACAAGGCATAAAGTTTTTATTAGGATTTTCTGCATTTATTCTACATTCAATAGCATGACCAATAATTTTTATATCATCTTGTTTGTATGGAAGCACTTGACCTGCTGCAATTCTTATTTGGGCTTTAACCAAATCTATCCCAGTAATCATTTCTGTTATTGGGTGCTCCACTTGTATACGCGTATTCATTTCCATGAAATAGTATTTACCATATTTATCAAGCAAAAATTCTATAGTTCCCGCATTTTTATAATTAATAGATTTAGCTGCTTTAATTGCAACCTCACCCATTTGTTTCCTAAGTTCTTTTGTCATTCCAGCTCCGGGTGCCTCTTCTATTACCTTTTGATTACGTCTTTGAATAGAACAATCTCGTTCATTAAGATGAACCACATTTCCATGCTCATCTGCGAGTATTTGAAACTCTATGTGCCTTGGTTCTTCTATAAATTTTTCCATATACATTGTTCCATCACCAAAATTAGTTTCCGCCTCGGTTTTCGCAGTATTAAATGCAGTTATGAGATCTTCTACTTTGCTAACAACTCTTATACCTCTTCCCCCGCCTCCTGCTGAAGCCTTTATCATTACAGGGTATCCTATTTTCTCAGCTGATTCTAAAGCATCTGTTTCAGAAACAATTTCTCCATCTGATCCAGGAACAACAGGTACTCCGGCTTTTATCATAATTTCCCTTGCCTTTAACTTGTTGCCCATGTTATCAATATTTTGTGAATTAGGGCCTATATATTTTATATTACATTCCTCACACATTTGTGCGAACTTACTATTTTCAGATAAAAATCCATAGCCAGGATGGATCGCCTCTGCACCTGTAAGAACTGTAGCACTTAATATATTTTGCATATTTAGATAACTATCCTTAGATTTAGCAGGTCCAATACATATAGCCTCATCTGCCATTTGAGTATGAAGAGCTTCCTTATCAACCTCGGAATATACTGCCACAGTTTGGATACCCATTTCATTACATGCCCGAATTATTCTTACCGCTATCTCGCCTCTATTAGCAATTAATATCTTCTTAAACATATTGTTTACCTTCCCCATACTTAAATTTATTTACTAAAGTATTTAAATTTTTTAAATACCTACCGCAAACGTAATTTCAGCTTGCGCTGCCTTTACTCCATTTACGGTCGCTATTCCAAGACCTATTCCAACAGGTCCCTTCATCTTAATTATCTCTACCTCAAGCTTAAGTACATCTCCTGGAACAACTTTTCTCTTGAATTTTGCTTTGTTAATACCACCAAAATAAGCAATTTTACCTTTATACTCTTCCATACTTAAAAGAGCGACTGCTCCAACTTGTGCAAGAGCCTCAATAATAATTACTCCGGGAAGTATAGGCTCCTCCGGGAAATGGCCTTGAAAAAAGTACTCATTCATAGTAATATTCTTATACCCAACTGCTCTTTTTCCTGGTTCTAATTCCTCTACTTTATCCACAAATAAAAATGGATATCTATGAGGAATAATTTTTTGAATTTGTTTTACATCTAAAGTAATACCTTTTATAGCTTCTATATTTTCCATGTTAATCCTCCACCTCCTGAGTTATTAAATCAATAGATAAATGTCGATTTTAAGTTACCTTTTTATGCACTAGTTCTTTCTTATTTTAAATAATGGTTGACCGTACTCTACCATATCTTCATTAGAGACTAATACTTCTAAAACTTCTCCGTCTACTTCACTTTCAATTTCATTCATAAGTTTCATAGCCTCTAATATACAAAGTGTATCTCCCACTTTAACAATAGATCCAACTTTCACAAAATTCTTTGATTCAGCGCTTGGAGAAGTATACATAGTTCCAACAATAGGTGATTTAACTATAAATATGTTTTCATCGGGTATTGTATTCACTGTATTTTTAGAAACATCATTTTCTGTTTTTTCTGCATGCACTTCCTGCATTTCTATATTTTCCTTAGTCAATGGTTCATGAGTAACTGACTCTATATGTGTAACATTTGCAGGGATTCTTTCTACTACCACCTGTGCTTCTTTTTTCTCCATCTTTATTCTAATACCCTCTGTCTCAATTTCAAAACAAGTTATTTGCGAAGCACTAACTGTTTTTATTAAATCTTGAATATTTTTATAATCCATAGTTATCTACCATCCCATTTTTTTAATAATATAGTAGCATCATGACCGCCGAATCCAAAAGAATTTGACATTGCATATTTAAGCTGCTGTTTTCGGCCTATGTTTGGAACGATATCCAAATCACAATCTTCATCCGGTACTTTATACCCTATAGTTGCTGGCACAAACCCTTCTTCTAACGCTTTTACACATACTATAGCCTCTATTGCTCCTGATGCTCCAAGAAGATGTCCTGTCATAGACTTTGTTGAACTCATAGGTATTTTATAAGCATATTCTCCAAAAGCAGATTTTACAGCTGTTGTTTCGAATTTGTCATTATATGGAGTGCTTGTTCCATGCGCATTAATGTAAGATACTTCTTCTGGCTTAATATTACCATCTTTAAGCGCCATTACCATTGATCTTGTAGCCCCTTCTCCATCTGGTGCTGGTGAAGTTATGTGGTATGCATCACAAGTCGATCCATACCCACTAACCTCTGCGTATATTTTAGCGTTTCTCATCGTAGCATGCTCTAAAGATTCAAGTATAACTATACCTGCACCATCTCCCATAATAAAACCATTTCTCTCTTTATCAAAAGGAATCGATGCTCTTAAAGGATCTTCACTTTTGCTTAAAGCCGTTAGTGATGTAAAACCCGCTAAAGCAAGTGGACTTATCGACGCTTCTGAACCTCCGGCTATTATTATATCCGCTCTACCATCTTGAATTAAATGAAAAGCATCTCCGATTGCATTTGTTCCTGTAGCGCAAGCAGTAACTACACTATAACACATACCTTTAGCACCATATTTTATTGCAATGTTGCCAGCTGCCATATTACCTATTATCATAGGTATTAAGTAAGGCGTCACTCTACCTGGTCCTTTTTCTAAAAGCTTTGCATGTTCTCTCTCAATAGTACCTATTCCACCAATACCTGAACCAACTATTACTCCTATTTTTTCACTGTCCTCGTTTTCTAAAACTAGTCCAGAGTTTTCAACCGCTTCTTTCGCTGCAACCATTGCATACTGACAATACATATCCATTTTTCTAGCTTCTCTTTTATCTAGCGCTACCGTTACATCAAAATCTTTAACCTCTGCAGCCAGTTTACATTTAAAATCCGTAACATCAAAAGCTTTAATTACATCTATGCCGCAAGTTCCTTTTTTTATATTATCCCAAAAACTATTTACATCATTTCCTATAGGCGTAACTGCTCCCATACCTGTTATAACGACTCTATTTTTCATAAAGTAAATCCTCCTTTATCATCACCTTAAGGTGATGAATCATCTTTAGACGCTACATTACCATTCCGCCATCTACATTTATAACTTGACCTGTTATATACGCCGCTTCGTCTGTTACTAAAAATGCTACTACATTTGCGACATCTTCTGGCCTTCCAAGTCTCTTTAATGGAATAGTACCCATTATGGTATCTTTTACTTTAGCTGGCAAATCTTCAGTCATGTCAGTTTGAATATATCCTGGCGCTACTGCATTGCAAGTAACCCCCCTGCTTCCAAATTCTCTAGCTACAGACTTTGTCATTCCTATTATGCCTGCCTTTGCAGCTGAATAATTTACCTGCCCTGCATTTCCTGTAAGCCCAGAAACTGAAGATATATTTATTATTCTTCCACTTCTTTGCTTAAGCATTATAGCAGCTACATGTCTTGTGCAATTAAAAGCACCTTTTAGGTTAATATCTATAACGCTATCAAAATCTGCTTCTTTCATTCTCATCAAAAGACCATCTTTTGTTATCCCTGCATTATTAACTAGAATATCTATGCTTCCAAACTCTTCAACAGATTTTTTTATCATGTTTTCTACATCAGTATAACTACTTATATCAGCTTGGATTGCGAGTACTTTGACTCCTAAAGCTTCTATTTCTTTAACTACTTCCTGCACTGCGTCAACGCTATTTCTATAATTAACAACTACATTTGCTCCATGTTTTGCAAGCTTTAATGCTATAGCTCTTCCAATACCACGACTAGCTCCAGTAACCACTGCTGTTTTCCCTTTTAACATCAATTCGTGCTCCTTTACATCTTTCATAATGACCCTAGATTTTAATTGATCCTACCTTTTAAGCAATTCTACTGCTTTATTTAATGAATCCATATCTTCAATATTAACAATTGTAAGTTTTCTATCTATTTTCTTAACAAAACCACTTAACACTTTGCCAGGTCCTATCTCTACGAAAGTATCAATACCATCTTTTATCATTCTTTTTATAATTGTCTCCCATAAAACAGAACTCATAACCTGAAGTTTTAAATTATCTTTGATATCATTTTTATTTTTTACATAATCACCATTTACGTTCGTCATTAATGGAATAGTCATATCATCAAAACTTATATTTTTAAGTTCGATCTCTAACCTCTCCGCTGCCGGCTTTAGCATAGACGAGTGGAATGGTGCACTTACAGATAAAACTATAGCTCGTTTAGCACCTTTTTCCTTAGCTTTTTCACATGCAAGTTCTACCGCCGCTATTTCCCCGGCAATTACTATTTGTCCCGGGCAATTCAAATTTGCAATTTCAACTATCCCAGAATCTTTTGCCTCGTTACATGCTTCTTCAACTAAGGAAGTCTCAAGTCCAATAATAGCAGCCATAGTACCTATTCCTACAGGTACCGCCTCTTGCATAAATCTACCTCGCTTTTTAACAAGCTTTACAGCATCTTTAAAATCCATAGCTCCACTACAAACAAGTGCTGAGTACTCTCCAAGACTAAGTCCTGCAGTAACATCGCACTTTATACCATGTTTTTGTAATGCCATAAGTGCTGCTATGCTAACAGTTAAAATAGCGGGCTGAGTATTTTCCGTAATATTTAACTCCTCGATTTCACCTTCAAAACAAAGTTTACTTAATTCAAAATTAAGTTCTTTATCTGCTATATTAAATATATTTTTGCATTCCTCTATATTTTCAAATAATTCCTTGCCCATACCAATATATTGGGCTCCCTGTCCCGGAAAAATAAAAGCAATTTTGCTCATAATTTATCTCCTTAATCATCACTTTCAGAGTTAGTCATTGCTACATCTCCGAATATTATGGCTTTAATCTATATGAAATAATAATATTTTATCTAAATTTTATAATAGCTTCTTCTGCTTGTGTAAACATTTCTTCGATAATTTCCTTGCAACTTTGTTCTTTTTTTACAAGACCCGCAATTTGTCCTGCAAGAATAGATCCCATCTCTATGTCGCCTTGTTGTACTGCCTTTTGTAAACATCCTCGCCCAAGTTCCTCTAAATCCTCTATTGAAGCATTTTCTTTCTCAAGTTTCTGGAATTTTCTCGATAATTTATTTTTTAAAACCCTAACAGGGTGTCCTGTAGGTCTTCCCGTAACCACTGAATCTATATCCTTCGCACCTAGTATCTTCTTTTTATAATTTTCATGTATTGTACATTCATTCGCTACTAGGAACCTTGTTCCTACTTGAACTCCTTGTACACCGAGCATAAATGCTGCTGCAACTCCTCGTCCATCACCTATTCCACCTGCTGCAATTACAGGAATACTAACCGCATCAACAACTTGAGGAACGAGCGACATGGTTGTAAGTTCACCAATATGTCCTCCAGATTCACAACCTTCTGCAATAACCGCATCTGCTCCCGCTCTCTCCATACGCTTCGCTAATGCAACAGAAGCCACTACTGGTATTACTTTAATCCCATGTGACTTCCAAAGTTCCATATATTTGCCTGGGTTTCCTGCCCCTGTAGTAACTACTTTAACACCTTCTTCACATACAAGATGTGCAATTTGTTCTGCGTTATCACTTAAAAGCATTACGTTAACGCCAAAAGGCTTATCTGTTAATTCCTTTGCTTTTCTAATTTCATTTCTTACATAATCTGTTGGTGCATTGGCTGCCGCTATAATACCGAGACCTCCTGCATTAGATACTGCAGACGCTAAACTACTATCTGCAACCCAAGCCATACCACCTTGTATTATTGGATACTTTACACCTAACTCTTTAAAAAATACGGAATTAAACATTTTACCCCTCCTTGATTCCTTAAAAACATATAGTTAAAGTCAGATAATTATAGAAAAAAAGTACATATTACTACAACTACATTTCACGTAATATATACTTTTTAATATACTGAATAAAACTAAATTTTTATACTTAGTAGTTCAGCTCTCCAATCATCTAACTCTTAATTTATATTATTTAAGTTTTTCTTCTATATATTTAACAATTCCCTGTACATCTTTAATATTTTCTATATCCTCATTTGGTATTTCAATTTCAAATGCTTCTTCGAGTGACATAACAATTTCAAAAATTTCAAGAGAATCTACACCTAAATCATCTGCAAATTTGGCCTCCATTTTAACCTCTGCTTCGTCTATTCCTAATTGTTCAACTATTACACTTTTAACTTTTTCAAATACCATTATTAATTCCTCCTAAGATTTTATTTATTCATTGTCCATTCTATTAATGAAGCTCCGTAGGTTAATCCACCACCAAAGCCTACAAGTATAATTTTATCTCCAGCTGTAAGTAAATTTTCCTTATTCATTTCGTCCATTGCTATGGCTATACTTGCTGCCGAAGTATTTCCGTACTTATCTAAATTGACGAAAAATTTATCTTTATCAGCCTTCAATTTTCTAACAACAAATTCTATTATTCTAAAATTTGCTTGATGACAAACTACATACTTAATATCATCAAGTGTGTAATTATTTTCATTTAAGATTCTACTTATGCTACTTGCAATAGTTTTTACTGCAAATTTAAAAATTTCTTTGCCATCCATACTTATTGTTGCTTTAAAATCCTCATTTCCTTTTGTATATGTATTTTTCACATCTACAGTTGGACATGTCAAAAATTTTCCCTTTTGACCTTCTGAAGCTGAATTTACAGAAATTATTCCTCTAACGCTTCCTGCTTCAAGTACTGCTGCCCCTGCTCCGTCTCCAAATAAAATACAAGTGTTTCTGTCTGTCCAATCAACTATTTTTGATAATACATCAGCCCCTATTATTAGTGCTCTTTTTCGCTGACCTGTTTTAAGAAATTGCATTGCTATATTAAGGGCAAATATAAACCCCGTACATGCTGCTGATATATCAAAAGCCATGGCATTAACTGCTCCGATATTTCCTTGAACTATACATGCAGTTGCTGGTACAAATTGATCTGGAGAAGTACTTGCAACAATAATCAAGTCTATATCTTCAGCTTTAATATTTGCATTCGCTAATGCTTCACTGGCTGCTTTTGTAGCTAAATCTGAAGTATTTTCTCCTGTAGATATATGTCTCTGCTTAATACCCGTCATAGAAACTATCCATTCATCAGAAGTATCTACAATTTTTGATAACTCGTGATTAGTCATTATGTTTAGAGGTGCATAACTTCCCGTACCAATTATTTGTACTTCATTCATTGCTTAATTCCCACTTCCTTAATATTCTAATCTATATTTATTTTTGAAGAAATCATTTAATTTTTCAAGAGATTTTATTAATACCTCTTCCTCTTCTTCGTTTAGACCATCGATAGTTGCATGCACCATATTAGAATGAAACCTATCATGTATCCTGTAGGCAAGTTTTCCTTTTCTGGTAAGTGTGATCATTACTGATCTTCTATCTTCTTCTCCCCTTTTTCTATCAACATACCCTTTTTTGAGAAGTTTGTTAATAGCGGTTGTAAGTGTCCCTACGGTTATCCTAAGATCCTGAGCAACCTCGGACATAGTTCTGTGTTCATACATTCCAATTGCATCAATAGTATGTACTTCTGTTACAGATATGTCCTTAAGAACCCCTTCTTTAAGTGCCCTCTGTTCTATCTGAGATATGTCACTAAAGGTCTCTACTAAAAGTTCATTTACAACTCCAACAGATCTGCTCATATTTACCACCATTTCCCATACGTTGATTTCCATATACTTATATTTTCATGTACTTTGATACTCAAAGTATATCTATGGAGTTGTAATTTGTCAATATTTTTACCATTAATATGAAAATTTTTACATTTCGTTTTTGTCTATAAGAAACTAAAAATCACGTTCTGCTTCTTCCACAAGTTCAGTCATAAGTTCCTTAACGGTCACAATTTTATTTACACGGTAAGCATTACTTCCAACGAAAATAAGACCGTTATCTAAGTTCCCTCTTACTGCCTGTATAAGTGCTTCTGTAATACAATAAGGTGTAGTTTTAGGATCACATTTCTTAATGCACAAATAACACTTACTTACTTTGCAACCCTTTTCCTCTACAACTTTCATAAAATTATTGTTAATGGCACGTCCAGGCATACCTACAGGACTTTTTACTATCTTTATGTCTCCTTCTTTTGAATTAATATATGCCATTTTAAAAGCTAAACTAGCATCACATTCATTAGTCGCCACAAATCTAGTAGCCATTTGTACTCCAGCTGCACCTATTTTCATTAATTCTGAAATATCGGTACCAGTATATACTCCACCAGCAGCTACTACAGGAATTTTTTTATTATATTTCTCTTCGAAAGGTTTAATTGCCTCTATAACTTCTTTAACTATTTGCTTTAAATCTTGGGCTTTCTTCTCAAGTAGCGATTCCAAAGAGAAACCAAGATGACCACCAGCCTCTGGGCCTTCAACAACAATTAAATCTGCGGCACAATTGTTTTTTCTATCCCACATTTTTGATATAACTATAGCTGCCTTTGCTGACGATACTATAGGTGCAAGTTTTGTTTTAAATCCTTTGGCTATTTTCGGTAAATCAAGTGCAAGTCCTGCGCCAGATATTATTAAATCTATACCTTCTTGTAAAGCTACCATTGTTAGTTCTTCATAATTATTCATAGCTACCATAATATTTATCCCAATTATACCCTTAGGACTTAATTCTCTAGCTCGCCTAATTTCATTTCTTAATGCTCTTTTGTTTGCTTCCTTTGCATTAGTCGCAAAGTCTTCTTCATTAAAACCAATTTGGGCAGTAGATATTATCCCAATTCCACCCTCGTTTGCGACAGCTGATGCGAGCTTTGATAAAGATACTCCCACTCCCATACCACCTTGAATTATAGGAATACGTGCTATTAATTCTCCAATTTTTAAAGGAGGTAACTTCATAATTATCCTCTCCCTTTGCTTAGATTTTCAACTAGTTTGATAGTCAAAGTATATATATTTTTATATTCCATGTCAAGATAAAAGTATCTTACAACTAATTCAAATGTTCTTTAATAACAAAGTTTTTCATTTCCATTCTTTTTAGTTTTTATAGTAATTTACGGTATGAATTTACTTTGCCTAATATCACTAGCAATTATACAAAACTCTTATAGGCATAAAATAACTCTTAAACAAGTATATTATAAAATGTATGATTATATATTTACCGAAAACTCTATTAAATCATCTCCTGCGGAGCTGTAATATTAACGACTTCAGAAGTATATTTATACTTTCACTGAATTTTACTATTTGTTAGGGTATGTAACTCTCACTTATAGAAGGAGACTTTCCTTCTGAAATGTCGTTAAAAATAATTCAAAATAATTATAGAAAGGAAGATAAAATATGTTTAATATCTTTAAGATAAATGGTGAAAAAAATATTATTGCTCTTATATTCAGCATTTTGATTGCAGAAGGAGTAGGTTTGTTAAGTGGTTTTTTAAGTATGAACGGTCCAAGCGCTTATGAAAATTTTAATAAACCTTTTTTCTCGCCTCCTGGATGGATTTTTCCTATTATATGGACAATATTATTCTTTTTAATGGCTGTAGCTGCTTATAGAATTTGGATGGTGGGGAAATCCGGGGTTGATGTAAAAAAATCATTGATTTTATATGGTTTTCAATTGTTTTTAAATTTTCTTTGGTCCATTATATTTTTCAGGTTTAGACTATACGCTATTGCTTTTTTAGAATTACTTCTATTGTTAGTATTTATTCTTTTAACTACTTTTGAATTTTATAAGATTGATAAAACCGCAGCTTATCTTATGATTCCATATATTGTTTGGGTATCATTTGCTGGAGTTTTAAATTATACTATATGGATGCTTAATTAAAAATTTTTATGATTAAATACTTAGGAGGAACTATGAACTCAGATTATAAAATAAAACAAATAACCAGTTTGTATGAAAGTTGTAATCAATGTGGGCTGCCTATTATAAATTGCCTCTGTTCTACAGCACCTAAGATAAAAACGTCCTCAAAATTCTGGATTTTATCTACGGAAAAAGAATTTTATAGACCTTCTAATACTGCGAGACTATTGAAACTCATAAATCCACATTCTACAGAGCTTTTTCTTTGGGAAAGAACAAAAATGCCAGAGAAACTAATAACAAACTTAAATAATGATATATATGAGCCATTTTTACTTTTTCCCATAGAAAATAATCAAACAAAGTGCCCGAAACTTGAATACAAAAGTGCAGGGAAAATTCCTGCCTTTATTATCATAGACGGTACATGGAAGGAAGCACGAAAAATACTTAGAAAAAGTTCCTATTTAGGAAACCTGCCAATTATTTCATTAGAACCAAACTTTAAGTCTATATATGATTTAAGAAGAGGTGCAAAGGATGGCAATTTATGTACAATAGAAACTGCAATAGAGGTACTATCTATAAGTGGTGATAAGAAGCATTCACAGGTAATAAATGATTTTTATAATTTATTTTTAAAAAGCTATAAGGCAGGCCTAAGTGGTCACAAACTTATAACTTCTGATAAAAATTGAAAATGCCATCCAAAAGGATGGCATTTTCAATTATTCTTAATATCTAAAATAACCATATTAAAATCGAATAATCTAACAATCAAAATTACTGAATCGGTTGCTGAAAATTTTGAGATTGCTGGTCTTTAATTTTCTGTTTACCTTCCTCCATGAATTGTGCATCCTTTGGAGATAACATATACAAAATTTCTTGAAGCTCCCCAACGTGCCTTCTTTCTTCATCTGCAATGTGATTTAAAATTTTTTTAACCCTTTCATCAGCTGTAGACATCGAATGAGCTTCATAACCTATAATAGCCTCAAGTTCACCTGAAATATCAACACGAATTGCTTGTGCAAGCTCGTCATTTGACATTTGTCTTGGTACATTTGCAACGAATGGATTTCCGAGTAAAGCCATAGTTTATTCCTCCCTTTTAATATTAAACATATTTTTAGCATCATCGTGATATTTTATTCATTTATAAGTTTGCTCCTATTTAAGATGAAAATGCGTATTCTTGTATATTTTGTAGTGCAAAACCATGTTATCCTCCAAACTTTATGAGATCAAATTATTAGTTGTTCTATAAATATTATGGATTAATGTAGCAATGTTGGATATAATATGATTTATAAGTTATAAAAATTCGTAATTAAAGGGTGGTAATATGAGAATACCGAATCATATCGGAATAATTCCCGATGGAAATAGAAGATGGTCCGTAGATAATGGTTTACCTAAGGACAAAGGATATACTTATGGATTAGATCCTGGTCTATCTTTGTATAAACTTTGCAAAAGTGCAGGTGTAAAAGAAATAACTTATTTCGGTTTTACTACCGATAATACAAAAAGGCCAGTAATACAAAGAGAGGCCTTTGCTAAAGCTTGTGTCGATGCTGTAAAGCTTTTAAGTACACAAGATGCCGATTTATTAGTAGTCGGAAATAGCGACTCCCCTATGTTTCCAAAAGAACTGCTTCCTTTCACCTCACGTAAAACCTTTGGCAGGGGCGGCATAAGGATAAATTTTCTAGTAAACTATGGCTGGGAATGGGATCTAAGTAATCTCGATCAAAACAAAAGTAGTAAAAGAAGCAATATATTGAATTGTATCAAAACTAAAGATATTTCTAGAGTAGATCTAATCATTCGTTGGGGTGGTAGAATGCGTCTTAGCGGTTTCTTGCCAATACAGTCCATATATTCTGACTTTTATCCTATAGATGACTTTTGGCCTGATTTTAAACCCGAACATTTAACTAACGCATTAAATTGGTACGATCAGCAAGATGTAACCCTTGGTGGTTAATTTTATTTCCTCAAAGGAGCTCTTATGGTTATCGAAAAGACAAATTGTTGTAAATGCATATATTACTATATTACTTGGGATCCAGCTTTCCCCAAAGGCTGTAAACTTTATGGTTTCAAATCACCAAATTTGCCTTCCATACTAGTAAAACAATCATCTGGGATAGATTGTGGTAAATTTGCACCAAAAGAAAGAAAGTAATTGTTTTATGGTACCCTCTAATAAATTTAAATTATAAACTAAGGCACATAACTAAATATATAAATCATATTTTTAGTTATTTGCTCTGTGCCCTAATTAGATATTAATCTATAACATTATTATTTTGATCAACTACCTCATATGCGTAGGACTGAATTTCTTCTTGCCTTATTGTCCCATCATCGTTAATTCCAGTAACTATTGTTGGAATATTTACTAACTTACTTTCTATGCCTTCGATTCTTACATATCTATCTAACCCAGCTTTAAGTCTTTCGCATTTTTCCTCGCCTAATTCTCTTCCCTTCATCCCTCTCAAAATTCATCACTCCTCTCAAATATTAGACTCTCCATTTATATTTCATATATACTTTGTAATTTTTTAAACAATTTTTAGATGAGATGATAATATAGTATTCATAAAAAATATAATATTTATTCTCAAAAAAAATAAAAACGCCTATTAAGCGTTTTTAATATGGTTTTTAAAGCTATTATTACTCAATTTAATTATTACAGAACAGCTAGTGTATCCTCTTTAAATTTTTCTAGTCCTATTCTTGTTATAAAATCACCTAATTTTTCTCCCATGTTTCCTTTATCCTTATAATACGTGATCAAAGTATCAGCCAAAATTAACACTTGATCCTCAGTTAATTTTTCCGCAATGATATCCGCAACTCTAGGCGTAAATCCCCCACTACCACCGGCCACTATCATATATCCCTCTTTGTCGCCAATTACACCTAAATCCCTAGAATAAACACTAGTGCAAGCATTTTTGCAACCAGCTACCCCAATTTTTGTTCTACAAGGCATCTCCATACCATGGTAACGCTTATCTAAAAGCATTCCAATTTTAAGGGAATTCTGTTTTGCTCTTTTACAAAAAGCCGCTGGACACATATGAACATTTTTTACAGAGTTTAGAGATTTAACAGCTGGACTCATACCTAATTCTTCCCATACCTTCGAAACATCTTCGCAATCAAGCCCTAATATTGCAATTCTCTGACCCGAGGTCATCTTTAATACACCTTTGTATTTTTGCGCAACACTAGCTATTTTCGAAAGCTGCTTTGGGGTTATAAACCCTCCTGGAATATGAGGTGTTACACCATAAGTTCTTTTCCCATCTCTTACCTTTTGAAGTACAGCATGTTTAGGTTCCATTAAATTACCTCCTATTCCATGGAGAGCTTAACAATTATTATATCCCTCTCCACATTTACTTTCTTATAATTTGATTTACTCCAATTATACCATTATGCTCTATCGCTTTAATGAAATTATAAGTATATTCATCATTTGAATTTTCAACAAATGCTTTAGTCCATTCATGTCTAAGGTTATAAAATATATTTACGTCTCCATTTACCGTTTCCCAATAAATTTTATGAATGCAACTTGTAGTTTCCCATTCGAATATATCCTCTTCCGATTTTATAGGCCTTGTTACTCTATCACAAGGCATGCCTTCTAGTAGATAATTATTAAGCGCATTAAATACTTCTTCTGGGCTTCCCGGCATTTCTTTTGCTCTTGACATCTCACCGACTGTTTTACCTTGCTTTATAAAACATTCATGTGCAATAACTTCTGCTTCTTTTTCGTTCTTCTTAATCATTTCTGTTATTATAAATGCTATTCTCGTTTCAACCTTTTCAATTTTATCCGAAAGCCACCCATGTATATTAGATACATCAATTATATCCTCTATACTTTTGCTTGTGTCTATTGGACTACCGTAAGCTAGTGATCTTTCAATAACATCCTTTGCATTATCACCGTATTTATCTATATATGCTTTTTTTAATTTTAACTCTAAGTCCTCTGCTAATAAAATTTTACTAAATACCCATGTGTGAATAGGTGCTAAAAAAGCGCTCATTATTATTCCTCCAATATTTAATTATTTTTTAAATCTACAAATCTATAACTCAATAATACTGTATATAGGCTAAACTTACTGTAACCTACGTTACCATTTTAGATAATACTTTAATTTAATTGTTATCGTACAAGTAATATATTTTATCTAAAAAAATAAAGAGAGCATTTAATGCTCTCCCTATCATTCATTTTTTAAAAAGCTGTTAATTATCTTTTATTACGCTTTAACACTCTGGAATAAATTTAATTATTTATCGACTCTTATTGCTGATTTACGTTTCGCCTTCTTCATATCAGATGCCTCAATAGTTTCTGGCTTTTTAGGTTTATTATCCTTTTCTTTAGCCGGGGTACTCATTTCTTTATATGGCATAAAATCACTCCTTTATAAAGTATTTTTTACTTTTAATGAAATTTTATTCATATATTTATTTTCACCTTATATATTTTTCTTGATTTTTGGGTCCTTCATTTACTCTTACCTCAAAACGTAAATGTGGTCCTATAATGTGTCCAGTACTTCCTACCTCTCCTATTTTCATGCCTTTCTTTATATATCACCTTTTTTTACGAGAATGTCACTACAGTGTGCATATGTGGTTTCTATACCACCATCATTGTTATAAGTAACACACAGATAACGCTTTTTTTCATCTTAAAGCATTCAATATTATACCTCCTATGACACTTGCTTAATATGCCCTTTTGTACCATAAATTAAACATTATTCAAATATTCTTTTATTTATATTTTTAACTATATGGTATACTATAGGTTGAATAATAAAATTTTTATAGATTAAAATACACTATATAATTTATTATCTACATTATATAGATAAACTTAATTTTAGATGTTAAAATACTAATTCTAAAATACTAATTCTAAAATATAAAAAGGAAGGTAGTGACTTTATGAGCACTTTCATGTTTAAAAATGAAAATTATAAATATACTCCTGTGAGTAATATTTTTATAGATAAGTTTATGCCTAGAGCTAGGGGAGAATTTGTTAAAGTTTATCTTCTTGGACTAAAGTATTGTGCATCTGGAGAAATAGGTGCTACATCTTCGGTAATAGCAAATACCCTTGGACTCCTAGAAACGGATGTCGTTAATGCTTGGAACTACTGGAATGATGAAACCATAATTAAAATGACTCCAATTGATAATATGGGTAATTTTAATATTGAATTTTTAGACCTTTTAGATGTTCCAAATGAGAATATACAAAATATAAATTTACTCGAGGAATTAACCAACTCTTCTATAAAGGGCATGCTACAGGATATTGAAAAACTATTAGCCAAACCATTATCACCAAAAGAAATGACAATGTATCTAAGCTGGCAAAAAGATTATAACTTTCCCCCAGAATTAATACTTCTATTAATTCAATACTGCGTATCAAAAGGTAAAGTTGATTATAGGTACATTGAAACCATTGCCATTGCATGGCATGATGCGGATATTAAAAATATTGAAGATGCCCAATCTTATATAAAGAAACATGAGGATAAATGGATAAATATTAGAAAAATATTAAATTATCTAGGGATTAAAGCTCCTGAAATAATGAAGCCTCAAGAACAAATACTAGATAAATGGATAAATGTTTATAAATTTTCTCTCGAAATTATATTTAAGGCTTGCGATATTTGTTTTGATAGACTTAACAGAGCCGATTTTAAATATATTGATGGGATTCTAAATAGTTGGTTTAAAGACGGTATAAACTCATTAGAGGACATAGAAAAGAAAGATAAAAAACATGCACTTACTACCAAACGCAATACTGCTGGTGGTAAACCTACTAAAGGTAGCTTTAATGATTATGAACAGAGAGCCTACGACTTTGATGAACTAGAAAAAAAATTACTAGGATGGGATAAAAATGATTAAAGGTTATCAAACCAAGATATTAAGTATATATGATCAAATAAGACAAGAAGAAGAGTCTGACTTTAGGAAAAGAAAAATTCATATAGAAGAAACTCATCCTGAAATTATTGGATTAGATAAAAAGATAGGTAAATTATGTATTGAATTATCTATTAGTGCCTTGAAGAATATTGATAATAGAGAAAGCTATTTACATGACTTAAAAGAAAAAATAATGGATATAAGAGTAAAAAAATCTGAACTATTAGTCTCTAATGGCTTTGACATGGAGTACCTGAATTTACATTATAGATGTAATAAATGCCGCGATACAGGATTTATTGGAAACACTAAATGCTCTTGCTTTAAACAAAAGGTAGTAGATGTTTATTATACTGGATCTGAATTAAAAAGCATGCTTAAAACTCATAATTTTGATAATTTTAAATTGGATTATTATCCTTCTAGGAAAAGTGAACTTGAATCAGTATCTCCCAAAAGAAACATGGAAAAGATTTTATCTATATCTATGAGCTTTTTGAAAAACTTCGACACTACTGATGAAAATTTATTATTTTACGGAAGTTCTGGAACAGGAAAAACATTTCTGTCTCATTGTATTACAAAAGAATTAATTGATAAAGGTTCCTTTGTAGTATATAGGACGGCCGAGGAATTAATAAGGGCTTTAAAAGATATTAGATTTAATAACAATAGTGCTTTAGAAGAATTACTAATAGATTGTGACTTACTTATTATCGATGATTTAGGTACCGAGCAGCTTTCAGATTTTAATAAAGCTGAACTGTTTAACTTACTTAATACTAAGTTATTAAAACAAAAGAAGATGGTAGTATCTACTAATTTATCTCTTGAAAGTTTACTTAAAACTTATGCAGAAAGAATAACTTCTAGATTATTTGGCAATTTTACTGCTTGCAAATTCTTTGGAGATGATATAAGGATAAAGGAAAATTTGAGTAAATTAAAATAATATTAAAATATAATCATTAATAGAAAGTACATATTACTGCAAATGCATTTGTAGTAATATGTACTTTCTATTATTAAGCACTTTTCTGAAATGCTGATAAAATCTAATGATTTTTCAGTGAATTAAAAAAAGTTCTAAACATTAGTTTAGAACTTTTTTGGAGCTAGCAATAGGAATTGAACCTACAACCTGCTGATTACAAGTCAGCTGCTCTACCGTTGAGCCATGCTAGCAAAAATATGGCGACTCAGAAGGGACTCGGACCCTCGACCTCTGCCGTGACAGGGCAGCACTCTAACCAACTGAGCTACTGAGCCATATATGGTGGGAACAACAGGGTTCGAACCTGTGACCCTCTGCTTGTAAGGCAGATGCTCTCCCAGCTGAGCTATGCTCCCATATATGTTTTGGTGGTGACTCCTAGGGGAATTGAACCCCTGTTACCACCGTGAAAGGGTGGTGTCTTAACCGCTTGACCAAGGAGCCTTATTAAATTTTAAATGGAGCTAGCAATAGGAATTGAACCTACAACCTGCTGATTACAAGTCAGCTGCTCTACCGTTGAGCCATGCTAGCTAATAAAAATGGCGACTCAGAAGGGACTCGGACCCTCGACCTCTGCCGTGACAGGGCAGCACTCTAACCAACTGAGCTACTGAGCCATATATGGTGGGAACAACAGGGTTCGAACCTGTGACCCTCTGCTTGTAAGGCAGATGCTCTCCCAGCTGAGCTATGCTCCCATATATGTTTAGTGGTGACTCCTAGGGGAATTGAACCCCTGTTACCACCGTGAAAGGGTGGTGTCTTAACCGCTTGACCAAGGAGCCATAGTCGTTGTCACTTTATTAATTATGTAGTTGGGTCTCGCAACCCGACATAAACTATAATACCTAATTTTTCTTGATGTGTCAACATATTTTCTTGCTTTTTTTCATTCTTTTTTTTAATATAGTACATAACTCTAGTAAATTCAACGGTTTAAGCTTTAAATAAATTTTATATTTTTTTTCATATATTACTATCCACTACTAAATTCTAGCTACTTTGTGATTTTATATGAAATTATATAAAATCCATGTTCATCTTACTCATTTTAGGGTAAAATTATAATCAAACAATTTATATATGAACATAATTTTTTCTCGAAGGGAGAGATTTTCTTGAAACATACTCTTATAATAGTTGGCGGAGGCGCTTCCGGTCTAACAGCTGCTCTTATAGCTAAGGATTTCGGTATAGATGTAGCGATAATCGAAGGAAGCGATAGAATTGGTAAAAAAATATTAACTACTGGTAACGGTAGATGTAATATTAGTAATGATAATATAAATAATGATAGATACCACAGTGATAATCCTGGTTTCTTTGCAGATACTCTAAATTCTTTTTCTGCAGCGGATACTATAGATTTTTTCGCTTCTTTGGGCATACCTTTGGTAACCGTAGATGGAGGTAAAATATTCCCTATGTCTATGCAGGCCTCCTCAGTTCTTGATATATTAAGATTTGCTCTAGACGAAAAAAACATTCCTGTCTATACAAATACCAAAGCTAAGGAAATCACTAAAACTAAGAAGGGTTTTAAAATTTACAGCTCAGATAATAGTATATATGAATGTGACAGGTTGATTCTTGCTGCTGGCGGCAAATGCGCCCCTAAAACAGGTTCTGACGGCTCTGGATATACATTGGCAAGACAATTAGGTCACGATGTGCTTCCTCAAGTACCTGCCCTTGTACAGCTTAAATTAAACTATAGTAGGTTAAAAGCTTTATCCGGAGTAAAATTTGATGGCTATGGAGAAATATTTATAAATGGTTTATGTATTCAAAAGGAATTTGGAGAAATACTCTTTACGGACTACGGTATTTCTGGCCCTCCAATACTTCAACTTAGCAGAACTGCAGCTCGTGGCTTATCTAAAAGTAATAAAGTTTCTTTGAAAATTGACATGTTACCAAATATTAGCCATGAAGATCTACCAAAATTTTTAAACAAACATTGGTCATTATTTGAAGGTCGCGACCTTTGTGATTCATTTATTGGCATAATTCACAAGAAACTTATTCCAATAATTTTAAAAGAAGCCAAAATAGAAGATATGCATAAACCTTGCCGCGATTTAGCCCTAATAGAAAAAGAAGCTATTTATGCTTTGCTTAAACATTGGCAATTTGAAGTATCTGGCACTAATTCTTTTTCAAATGCCCAAGTTACTGCAGGAGGTATTAATACAAAAGAAATTAACCCTCGAACTCTAGAATCTAATATTATAAAAAATCTATTTTTTGCAGGTGAAATATTAGACGTTGATGGGGATTGTGGTGGTTTTAACCTTCAATGGGCGTGGAGTTCTGGTGCTGTTGCAGGCAGAAATGCTTCCAAATAGATTTTCTTATATATTACTAATGAAAAGGATAGATTGCTCAGATTTCTTTCACTTCACCATGTAACTCTAAAATTTATATTATTTACATCTGCTAAAAATCACAAACTCGCTTTTGCTCAAACATGTGATTTTCTTCACGCATCTGCAAATAAAATAAATTAAGAATTACTATGGTTTGTTCAAATGAATCCTACGCAATCTATCCTTTTGTTATCATTATATAAGAAAAAAGCAATTTTAGTTACTATACCCAAATACTTTCCAAAAGAGTTAGTTCAGTTCCTTCTTCGTTTATGATTCTATGTCTACATATCGTTTTATCAACTTCTTTTATAACCTGCGTGCTTACTTTTATAATTTCTCCATATTTTGTTTCCTTTGTGTAAGTCACCTTAATGTTTTTAAGTTCTTTATTTAGTATTATGTCCTCAGGTATTGTTTCCAAAGCCCAAGCTGCATATTTAACATTGTTTACGTGCATATTTGTATCAATATCACTGTATCTTACCTGAAAACTTTTCTCATTATCCACTTCATTTATTGATAATATATTCTCAATGTTTTTTAATATATTGGGACTATCATCTATACCATAAACTTCATACAAATCTTTTGTAACTCTTATTGGTCTTCTTGTATCTGTGTTTATTAAAATCCAAATTGAATCAGCATGTCCTATTTTATTTCCTTTACCATCAAAGATATCATATTTTCTATCTGCATAAAACTTTTTAAAAGAATGTGCAAATGTCTCCACCTTTATAGTCTCGTTAAGAAGTGGGTAAGACTTAATTGTTATATCCCACTTATATAAGACCCAGGCCATTTTATTCTCTTTAAGGTAGTCTATTCCAACTCGTAAAGTTTCACTTTGATACATTGCCATATCTCCTAGATAATTCATTATACTTGTAATCAGAACTCTTTTTTGTATATCTACTTCATAATAATGAATGTTATACTCTCTGCCAGTAACCACTGGAATTTTACTCATCAAATCACCCCTATATTTTTTATAAGTATATAATATCTAATAATTTTGTTATTAATAATTTTTTTATACTTAGATTATATCAAAATAAACTGCTTAAATATTCAATAATAAGTTAATATAAATATAAACTTTGATAAATTTTTATTTATCTATGTAATTGTTATGAAATAAGTGATAAAATATTGTTGTCAGTATTCGTTATGAAACTGAACTATAAATAAGGATTATGAATAGGTCGACTTATATCCTTATGGAATAAGAGCGGAGGGAACACATGATTAATAATAACTCTATTAAAATTAGAAAAATAAAAACACGTGAACTTACAACCATTGGTATGCTATCAGCTGTTTGTGTAGTACTTGGATTAACTGGATATGGTTTTATTCCACTTCCTGGTGCCAAAGCTACTATAATGCATATTCCGGTTATTATAGGTTCAATAATAGGTGGCCCTATAGTTGGAATGACCATTGGTTTAATATTTGGTGTTTTTAGTATTATACAAAACATAACTGCTCCCAATATACTATCTTTTGCTTTTATAAATCCTTTAGTATCTGTATTACCAAGGGTTCTTATTGGTCTTACTTCGTACTATGTTTATAAACTAAGCTTTGGTAAAAATGAAAACCTAAGAATTGGACTTGCTACTGTAATCGGTTCTTTAACTAACACATTTGGGGTTTTAACTATGGTATACATTTTATACGCAGCTAAATTTGCCGTTTCTAAGGGCATAGACCCTTCCATTGCTGCAAAAACCATTTATGGTATTGCTATAATAAATGGTGTTCCAGAAGCCATCATAGCTACTATAATTACCATTCCTGTTATATTGGCCATTAAGAAAATAAGAAAAAATTAAAAAACAAGACACTTAGCATTTGCTAAGTGTCTTAATTTTTTTATGCGTTTATTGCAGTCATTAATTCTTCTAAATTAAGACCATGAACCATTGATGCTTCTTCTAATGTTTCAGCTTGTGCTGAAGGGCATCCAACACAACCCATTCCAAAGTTCATTAATACTTGAACTGATTCTGGTTTTTGTCTTACAACTTCGCCTATTGTCATATCCTTAGTTATTTTCATATTATATACCTCACTTTATTTTAGTTTGAAATAATTATATCAGAATTTGACTAGTTAATAAATAAAAATATTCACTAACTTTAATTCTCATTCTCATTGTATTCTATATACTTAAACTTTACTAGTACGCACTTTTTTAATCTTTAGTACCAATTTGTATACCTCATGCATGTTTTCTATATTATTTATATTTTCCTATAATATAAAAAACATACATGAGTATAAAATAATTTAATATATATTTATATACTATATTTCAGTTAATACCATTGTTTGATCTCTTTTAGGACCTACTGAAACTATTGAAACTTTGACACTAGTAAACTCTTCAATTCTCTTTAAGTATATTTTTGCATTTTCAGGAAGTTCTTCATAACTTCTTGCATCTGCTATACTTAAATCCCAACCATCAAATTCTTCATATACTGGCACGCACATAGCTAAATCCTCAAGACTTGCTGGGAAGTAATCTATAATACTACCCTCAAATTTATATCCTACGCAAATTTTGATTTTTTTAAGTCCCGCTAAAGTATCTATTTTGGTTACAGCAAAACTAGTGATTCCGGAAACTCTTGCTGCCGACTTTAATATAACAAGATCAAGCCACCCACATCTTCTTGCTCTACCTGTTGTTACACCAAATTCAAACCCTTTTTCGCGAATCCATTCTCCTGTTTCATCCTCAAGTTCTGTTGGGAATGGGCCTTTTCCTACTCTTGTAGTATAAGCCTTAGCTACTCCTACGACACTTGTAATCATTGTAGGTCCTATTCCTGCTCCAACACAAACTCCACCTGCAATAGTGTTTGATGAAGTTACAAAAGGATATGAACCATAATCTATATCAAGTAAAGTACCTTGTGCTCCTTCAAATAAAACATTTTTTCCAGCTTTTATTGAATCATAAACTTTAACTGATATGTCTTTGACAAAAGGCCTCATCCTATCTGCATATTCTAAATACTGTGTATATATTGTATCAAAATCTAAAGCTTTTCCGCCCAAAACTTTTGTTATTATATCATTCTTAATTGTTAAATTAGTTTTAAGTTTTTCTTTTAGAACATCTTTTTTCATTAAGTCACAAACTCTAATTCCACTTCGTTCAAATTTATCAGTGTAACAAGGGCCTATACCTTTTTTGGTAGTTCCAATATCATTTTTACCTCTGGCTATCTCATATAAATTGTCTAACTCTTTATGGTAAGGCATTATAACCTGTGATCTATCACTAATCATTAGTCTTTCAGGCGTTATATTCTCACCTAAATCTTGTAAATAGTCAATTTCTTTAAATAAAGCTTCTGGATCTACAACAACACCATTACCTATTACATTCAATTTATTTTTGTATAGTATTCCTGATGGTATTAAGTGAAGTTTGTATTCTTTATCTCCTACAACAACAGTATGACCTGCATTGTTTCCGCCTTGGAACCTGACTACAACGTCTGCTCCCTCAGCAAGATAATCTGTCATCTTACCTTTACCTTCATCACCCCACTGGGCCCCTAAAACAATAAATGCTGACATATAAATTCCTCGCTTTCTTTCAATTCACAATAAATTTCTTAGATCCCTTGGCGCTCAAACTTCATTGCCTATTATGTTTACTTTATATTTGAATTATACACTTTAAACATTCATATAACCAATTATTTAAATTAATCATCATCGAAGGTGCTGTAATCTTAATCTTCCTTTGTAGTTATATCTCTTGCTACTATGACTCCAGTTGCAGATGCTTGCATTAGCCCTCTAGTTATTCCTGCCCCATCCCCTATAGTATACAAATTATTAATCGCTGTTTCAAATTTATCATTTGTACTAAACTTACTAGAATAAAACTTAACTTCCACGCCATATAATAATGTGTTTTTGCTATATAACCCTGGCGCTATTTTGTCAAAAGCCTTTAATGCTTCTACAATAGATGTTAGATGTCTTTGTGGTAATACAAAACTTAAATCACCCGGTACTGCTGATTTTAAAGTAGGCACTGTAGTTGACTTACTTAACCTATTAACATCTGTTCTTCTCCCCTTTAGTAAATCCCCGAGTCTTTGAACCATTATTCCTCCACCAGTTAACATGTTACCTAACTGAGCTATATATTTTCCATAACCAATAGGCTGATTAAATGGCTCTGTAAAACTAGTAGATACAAGCATTGCAAAGTTTGTATTGGTTGTTCTTAGTTTTTGATCTGAGTAACTATGACCATTTACAACTGCAATTGTATTATCATCATAATACTCTGCTGACACTACTCCACCTGGATTCATACAGAAAGTTCTAACCTTATTACCAAATGTATCAGAATAATAAACTAATTTTGCTTCATATAAATCCTTTGTTAGATGATCCATAACAGAATTAGGCACCTCAACTCTTACCCCAATATCTACCGCATTGTTAGTAACCTTTATACCATGTTTTTTAGCTTCATTTGCAATCCACTCAGCCCCACCTCTACCGGGAGCAGCTACAACGTATTTCGCATTAACCTTAAAAACACCGTCTTTATTTTTTAATAATACTCCAGTGGCTTTATTGTCCTCAATTATTATCTCTTCCACTTCACTAAGTTCAACAAAGTCTGTATTTGTATTGTCTATTAAATGATGATACATAGATTTTAGGACTTCATACGCAAGTTCTGTTCCTAAATGTCTTACAGGGCACTCAACAAGACGAATATTGTGTTTACTTGCCTCATATTTAACATCCTCTACTTTATCACTATTAAGTCCATAGACCTTTTCATTTGCTCCAAACTCTATGTATATATCATCACAATATTTTATTAATTTTTTTGATTCATCTTCAGACAAATATTCTAGAAGTCTTCCACCAACTTCTGGACTTAGCGAAAGCTTACCATCTGAAAAAGCTCCAGCTCCAGCCCATCCATATGTTATTCCACAGGGATTACATTTAACACATTTGCCATTGATCCTCGCTGGACATTTTCTTTTCTCTATATTTCTTCCTTTATCAACTATAAGTACACTAAGTTCAGGTTTTTTATTAGCAATTTCCAGTGCAGTGAATATTCCCGCTGGACCGGCTCCTACAACAATTACATCGTAAAAATTTTTCATTTCATATGCCTCCTTATATTACTCCGTATAGAATAAAAATTATCAATGGTAACCATACTCCTTAATATTAGCAGAGCAATATTAAGGAGTCAATACAAAATACGAATATTAGTAATTTATTTTTAATAATAGTTCGTGTATATTATCACTAAATTGCTCTATACAAAAATTTAAAACAAAAATGCACTTATTCATATATATTGAATAAGTGTATTTTTATTTTAATTAATTCCAAACCTATCCATTATACTTGCTATTTTTATCTATTTCTTAAGAAAACTATTATAAATACTTATATTATCTAATGATCTTATTCTTTCTGAGAATTTACCTTCTTTTGTATCCCCTAAGGCTTTATTCATATCATACATTCTTGCATCCATTATGTCTAAATGATGTAACATTTCTGCTTCTGGTATCATTGGTTTTTTAGGACTTCCATATTCTGCTTCATAATGATGAGCCAGTACCATATGTTCTAGTAACATTGTTACTTCTTTATCCGCTTTAACCTCAATACTTGCTGTTTCTATCATTTTAACTCCTTGAATTATATGTCCTAGAAGTTGTCCTTCCACTGAATACTCACTTACAATTCCAAGTTCACTAGCATTCATCTCATATATTTTTCCAATATCATGAAGTATTATACCTGCATATAACAAATCTGTATTTAAAAAAGTATAAATCTCGCTTAATTTTTCTCCTGCCTTAAGCATAGTGGTTGTATGATATAAAAGTCCTGATCTTATAGCATGATGATTAGACTTAGCTGCAGGGTAATGCATTAGTTTCTCTTCATTATAAGTTAAAATATTAGTAACTATATTCTGAATATCCATATTTTCAATTTTAGATAAGTAGTTTAAGACATCATCATACATTTTTTCTGGTGCGTAAGGTGCTACTGCCACATAATCACAAATATTTACGTTGTCTTTTTCCTCAGTTAATCTTATTGCTTCAATCTTTAATTGAAGTTTTCCTCTCCACTCATTTACAGTTCCCTTAATTTTAACTAATATGCTTTGTTTAAACTTATTTTCTAATTCATCATTGCACTCCCAAAGTTTTGCATTTATATCGCCTGAGGCATCACCTAAATTAAAATCCAAATATTTGTTTGTATTACTATTATTAGAAACCTTTGTGTCTACAGACTTTATAACAAAAAAACCTTCAATTCTATCCCCTTTTTTTATTTCGCTTATCTTCTTCATTTCCATATTAATCTCCTTATGTTGTAATAAATGTATTATATAAAATACGTTATGATGATACAATCAATTAATGTTTTACACTTATAAAGTGAATCACATAACTTTAATATCTCTATCAATTATACATCATTATTCTTTATAAATTAAACTAATTGTTTTATAGCTTAACCATTAATCCTCATTTAACAAATATTTTTATCTAACAGATTAAAATATAAGTTTACTAATGTTTCCCAGAATATTTTACCGTTGCTAAACTATATTGTTTAAGTTATAATTTTTTAATAATGGAGGTGTACACATGAACGTTAATTTTTCTAATATTAATCTTAATACCATTATTATGTTTGCATTAGCATTGTTACTTGCTTATCTTGGTATTTCCGTATTTAAAATGGTTGGAAGGATATTAAGTATCGCACTTGGTATATTTCTTTTAATATATGTCCTTCAACAAGTAGGTATTACTGTTCCTGTATTAACTGATATTCTTGCCATTTTATTAAATGTGATAACCCCAATTATAGATGCTGTTAGACATTTAATAGGTTTGTAAACATCAACAATATTTATTTTTAATGAAAAGATTAATAGGACAAGCGTAAATTAGCTTATTTTATTAGTCTTTTTCCTATTACAAAATTATTATTGTAGTATCCAGTTAATGAAGATGTTTTAATAACATCACCTGTCTTTGGTGATTGTATAAACTTATTGTCCCCAACATATATACCAACATGAGATACTTGATTAGGTATTGCTGAATTTGTTCTAAAAAACACCAAATCTCCCTTTTGAAGACTATTTATATTAATTGATGAACCTACATTTACTTGATCCATTGTTGTTCTAGGTAAATTTATGCCTATGCTTTTATAAACATACTGCACAAGACCTGAACAATCAAACCCACCACTTACATATTTGCCCATAACGTTAAATTTAGCTGGTGTTGAACCTCCCCACAAATATGGCATGCCTAAAAATGTATTTACGTACGTCATTAATATATCGATATCCTTAGCCCTAGATGATTGTGAATTAACTAAGCTTATGTAAGTTTTAGATATATACCCTACTTTACCATTGTATATAGTTTTATAAAAACTATTTTGCGTTCCATATATATTTACTTTAAGACCTTTTTTTATAATTTCTATAATGTTATCACCCATAGAAGCTTCTTTTCTCACATTTAAACTATATGCTGTAACAATCCCCGTTCCCATAGATTGTAACAGTGATATATTCACAGTGCTTGTACTATTTATGGTCGTTATTTTAACATATGAACTGTATATGTATCCAGTCTTACCTTTATAATTTATTTTATAGAAGTTTCCCTCTTTTCCAAGTGTATTCACCATAGTATTTCTCGAAAGTGAAGTTATAATAGGAGATGAAAGTGAAGATTTTTGCCTTACACATAATGAACTTGCATTTATTATTGCACTATCAGCAAATACAGTATGTGAACTTGCCA
Organism: Clostridium estertheticum; assembly: GCF_026650985.1. GTDB lineage: Bacteria > Bacillota > Clostridia > Clostridiales > Clostridiaceae > Clostridium_AD > Clostridium_AD estertheticum_C. The sequence continues at coordinate 4,108,877 of NZ_CP086239.1, read as the reverse complement.
TAATAAATAAAACTGCTATAAAAGTTATTATTTTTTTCATGCACTCATCTCCAATAATTATATATTACATATTGTTACTTTTATTGGTATTATTGTAACACAAGTTGGCTATTTTTTATATACTTATAATTAAATATTATAATATATACTGTTACTTGTATGCTTTGTGACACAAAAATCACTAGGTGATAATTATACCAATAGGTAGAAAAAAAGTAGTTAAGATTAAACCTTAACTACTTTTCTAACTCACTATTATTTTAATTTATTAACCTTCTCTATCCTATGCTTAAAAATTCTTCCCACAAGCAACTAATCTTTTATCACTTTTTATTAATTTACTTTTGTCTATTCCAACCTTAACTTTTATCTTTTTCATATACATTCAACCTCACCTTATATGTAATTACACTTTAAGTGCTTAAACAGTAGCCTTTTAACTTCCTATTTTTCATATCTACTAGTATTATTACCAATAATATTTCATCTTAATCAACTTCCATTATTATATATATGTTGAATATATATAAATAATGCTTTTTTATAAATAACATAATATTTACATACCTATTTGATATTTATACAACAATTTGTAATTATAATTAAATTAACGATAAAATGGTTAGTTAAACAAATGGAAATAAAATTATTACAAAGGAGAAAATATGGATATTTTAATTAATTTTATAAATGTAATGATGCATATTGATACGTATTTAACTTTGATAGTGCAGCAGTATGGGATATTAACATATGTTATTCTTTTCTTAATTATATTTTGCGAAACAGGTCTGGTTATCACACCATTTTTACCAGGAGACTCCATGTTATTTGCCGCAGGAGCTCTCGCAGGGATTGGATCAATGAATATATTTACTCTTCTAATAGTGGTATATCTTGCAGCAGTACTCGGAGATACTGCTAATTACCACATTGGTAAAACTATAGGAAAAAATATATTAGAAAAGGATAGCATAAAGTTTATTAACAAAGATTACTTAAAGAAAGCTCAAATATTCTATGAAAAACATGGCTCAATGACAACCGTAATAGGCCGTTTTATTCCAATAATTAGAACCTTTGTACCCTTCGTAGCTGGTATTTCTAAAATGAATTACTCAAAATTTATACCTTATAATATGTTTGGTGGTGGATTATGGGTAAGTTTGTTCTTAGGCGGAGGATACTTCTTTGGCAATTTATCTTTTGTTAAAACTCATTTTTCTTATATGTTAATAGCTATAATGATCATTTCATTACTCCCAGGAATTATAGTATTCATGCAAGAAAAAAGTAAAAAAAATGGAGATACAAAAAATAATATTCCAAGTACTGAGATATAATTATTAGATCTTTATATATAAGCAATAAAAAATGAGTGTAGCAAGATGATTAAAAATCATCTTGCTACACTCATTTTGTTTGATTTACAATTGGAGCTGAAAAAGGGGATCGAACCCTCGACCTACGCGTTACGAGTGCGTTACTCTACCAACTGAGCTATTTCAGCATATATTAAAAAGTTCTAACTATTGCATTTGTTTAATAACGATACAAATTTTTGTTAAGCTTTAATCCATTCTCATCAGTAAATGCATTAGTAACAATCAAAATTAAATCAACTAACACCCATATTCCAAAACCACCAAAAGTTAAAATCATTAAAATTCCTGTACCTATTTTCCCTACATAAAACCTATGGATACCTACTGCACCAAAGAAAATACACAGCAACAAAGTGAGTAGCCAGTTTTTCGAACTAATATTCCGATCCTGCGTCATATTAGCTTGAATCAATAAATTAATGCCACAAATCTTACAAAAATTAGATCCATCATCATTTTGAGAATTACAATTATGACAGAACATTAAATCACCCTTTTTTATATTATTTGGAATACCTCATTTATATTTTATCATATGTGTCAATACTTTACTATATATATAAATGAAGTATTTATTAACTTGCACAATAAATAGGAGTGACTTTTACGTCACTCCTATCTACAGAGACATATCTTTTACGCAGCTAAGCCTTTTCATATAATCACTTTCAACAGAATCTATATCTTTTTTTTGTTTCTCATCTTTTATTTTCTTAACATCAACTAAATCGCTAGTCTTTAAATCAGAATCTGGCATAGCGCTTTTAAAAAGATCACCAACTATATTACCTATATATTCTTTAACCTGCGGATTATCTAAAATATTTGCAATATCTACAGTATCTAATTTCTTAACTTTATCACCATAGTCCCTATAAAACCTTAACGCCTGCTTAATAAGTTTGGAATTATTTATACCCTTTTTCTCCATATTGCCCACATAATTTATTAAATCTTTGTCTGTTTCATCTCCTAAATTTGATGATACAGTTTTACGGAGTGCCCCCATGATTATTGCCTCTCAACATTGGTTGCAGCAACTTCTTTATTTCCATCCAAGTATTCTAATACTAAAAGTTCTTTATATCTTTCAGCAAACAGTATAGCATTTGCACATTGAGGATTCTTATTTTCAATTAGTTTTGGCTCAGTTTTTATAAACTCAGTTTGTAGATATTCTAGTAATAGAATAGCAGGCCCACCTATTATTCTTATATCTTTACAAGTATTCGGTTTAAAAGAGCTATTAATTGAACTGATTGCTTTCTCTACATAAGGTCTTAACACTAGATCTTTAATATCTTGCAATATGTTTTCCTCTCCAAAAGGTAGTTCATTGTCCTCTAAAAATTCAATAGCATCTGATATATCATAATTACCATCAGATCCTTCAGCTGAGTTAAACTTAGTAAGAAGAGCTTCTATTGTTGGTTCAAACCCATGTTGTGCAAAACTACTAGCCTTAGTCATTCCAAGCACTTTATTACCAAATTCATCTTTTTCATATTTCCAATGAGACACATCTAAAGTACCACCACCAAAATCAAGTAATAGCATTGGGTAACTAAATGTTTCCATAGTTTCAGCACTTAACGTTCCCCCTTGTTTAAATACCTGTACATCTAAAATTTCTATATCATATGTTACATTATTTATAGTTATAGTTTGTTTCTCCATCTTCTTGATTTCATTTTTTAGTGGAACACTATGGTCTATATAATATTCTGCTGGGAGTCCCACAGCAAGTCTTACCCTTATCTTAGTTTCACCCTTAAAGCTTAGTGCAATAGCATTAAGTAGGTTTAACTTATAATGGTCTGACATATATTTATTAGCTTCCATATTTAGTTTACCTTCTTTGTTTCCTACTGTAAATAACTTACCATTCCAAATAATGTTACTTATTCCTGTAGCCCTCGAGCCATGCTTACTTACAGCAGATACACGACTCGCAAAAGTTACATTAGTACTTGTTTTTGTAAATGTATTTCCTATATCTACAGTTAATACTGACGCCAACACTTTATTTAATGCAGGATATTTTTTTGATATTTCTGTTAAGTTCATTTCTTATTCCTCCTAAATTTTTCTATTTGTTCTTTCTTGTTATATATTCTATATTTTAGGTTAATATCCTTCTTTTAATTGCTTTATTTGTAAATATTTATAAATATACCTGTAATTGTTTATTTACATACCTATAAATATATATATGTATATTTACAAATGTAAACATACATATATATATTTAAGAAAAAACCCTTAATAACACTCCTGCGATAACAGCTTCTTCATTATTATTCATGCGCAAATAAAAATAGGATAACAAAATTTTATAAATTTTGTTATCCCATAATATTTATTAGTCCCTATGAATTACATCAAGCCTTGCAAATTTACTGAATTGGCCTATCCATGCAAGTTTTACTGTTCCTATAGGACCATTTCTTTGTTTTGCTATTATAAGTTCTGCTACATTTTTATCTTCCGTTTCCTCATTATAGTATTCATCTCTATATAAAAACATAACAAGGTCAGCATCCTGCTCAATAGATCCTGACTCTCTAAGGTCAGATAGCATAGGACGATGGTCTGTTCTTTGCTCTGGCGCACGTGATAGCTGTGATAATGCTATAACCGGACACTGCATCTCCTTTGCAAGAGCCTTAATAGATCTTGATATTTCTGATACTTCTTGTTGTCTACTTTCTGTATTGCTTCCAGTCATAAGTTGAAGATAATCTATGACTATCATATCAATTCCATGTTCCATTTTTAATTTTCTACATTTTGAACGCATATCCATAACAGAAGTTCCTGCTGTATCATCAATGAATATTTTAGCAGCCGCAAGTGGTCCGGATGCTTTTGCTATATTTTCCCAGTCTCTGTCTTCTAAATCACCATGTCTAAGCTTTGACATATCAACATTTGCTTCTGAACATAGTAACTTATATGAAAGTTGTTCTTTAGACATTTCCAGAGAAAATACAGCTACACTTTTACCCTGTCTTAAAGCTGCATATTCTGCTAAATTTAATGCGAATGTAGTTTTACCCATAGACGGCCTTGCTGCAATAAGGATCATATCACCCTTTTGAAATCCAGCTGTTTTATCATCAAGTTCTGGGAACCCACTAGATATACCAGTTGTTTCGCCTTTATTGTTAAAGATTCTTTCTATTTCTAGAAATCCTCGCTCAAGCACTGTGTTCATAGGCTCAAAGTCTCCTGCATTTTTTTTCTGTGATATGTTAAATACCTTTTGCTCTGCAAGATCCATTACTGCTTCTACGTCATCTTGTTTATTATAACAATTTTCTATAATCTCAGTAGAAGATTTAATAAGTTTTCTTAAAGTAGATTTATCCTCTACAATTTTTATGTATGAACTTAAATTAGCTGTGGAGGGTATTGAATTACTTATCTCTGAAATATAAGTAATTCCCCCTGAAGCTTCTAGTTTTTCAGCCGAACGTAAATGCTCAAGTAATGTAATCATGTCAATAGGTGTGTCCTTTTGATATAATTCATATATTGCGCTAAATATAACTTTATGAGAATCCCTGTAAAAATCATCGCCCTTTAAAACCTCTACCACTCTTGATATCGCGGTTTTATCTATAAGCATTGATCCAATTACTGATTGTTCTGCTTCTAAGTTATAGGGTAAACTTCTAAGGGGTGTATCCATTATCTATCTCTCCTAAATTAACCTTTTATGCCCTTCTAAAAATGCAGCACCGAAGGTGCTGCATTTTTAGGGCCATTAATTATAGTTTATTTTTAATAATTACATTATGTTAATGAACAGTAACTTTACGTTAATGAAAATACTAATTTCATTAATTCTTCGATGTTTGAAGCAGTTTTAGTATCAATATCTTTAAGGCCCGTAGGTACTTCTTTTTCATTATCACTAGGAAGTATAACTAGCTTAATACCTTTTCTTCTTGCACCATAAATCTTTTCAAATATACCGCCTACTGGTTTTATAATTCCTCTTAGAGATATCTCCCCTGTTACTGCAATGTCCTGCCTTAAAGGTTTATCTAAAAGTGAACTAATTATACATACGGTAATAGCTGCACCTGCAGATGGACCATCAATTTTACCTCCACCTACTATGTTTACATGTATATCATAATCATTAATATCTTTATTAGTCGTTTTTCTTATTACTGATGCAGCATTAAATACTGAGTCCTTAGCCATACTTCCAGCAGTATCATTAAACCTTACATGACCTTTACCTTTTTCCTTGGCTTCAAATACCGATGTTTCTATTTCTATAGTCGACCCTATATAGCCTGATACTCCAAGTCCATATATATGTCCAACTTCAGCTTTAACATCTTTATCTAACTCCTCATATGGAAACAATCTACTTATAGATATAACTTCTAGCAAGTCTTTCATATCAATTCTAACTTTAGACTCATCTAATAGTTCACTATTATGCAATACATATCCATAGGCATCTGCTAAAATATTTATAGCTTTTCTTCCTTCTATAGTATATCTACCAATAGTTTGTGCAACCCCATCTTCTATTTCAACTTCTAATTTAGAAGCAGCATTTACTACGATATTCTCTATATCCGTCGCAGCTAAAGGCTCAAAATAAACCTCAGTACATCTTGATCTTAATGCTGGATTTATTTCAGATGGTTCTTTGGTCGTCGCTCCTATTAAAACAAAATCTGCTGGTGCACCTTTATCAAATAGATATTTTATATATTTAGGTGTATTTTCATCTTCAGGATCATAATAAGATGATGAAAACTCAACTCGCTTATCCTCAAGAACCTTAAGTAACTTATTTTGAAGAATACTATCAAGTTCACCTATTTCATCAATAAATAAAACTCCTCCATGAGCTTCTGTTACAAGCCCTGGTTTTGGTTCTGGTATTCCACCCTCAGCTAAATCTCTTTTACTTCCCTGATATATCGGGTCATGAACTGAACCTAATAGCGGATTCGTTATTTCTCTTGGATCCCACCTAAGTGTTGTGCCATCTACTTCTACAAACTTAGCCTCTTTATCATAAATAGTATAACTTAGTTTTTTTGCTTCCTCAAGAGCAAGTCTCGCAGCCGTCGTCTTACCAACTCCTGGTGGTCCATAAAGAATAATATGTTGGGGATATGGCGATGCCATCTTGGATATCAAAGATTTTATAGCTCTTTCTTGACCAACTATTTCGCTAAAACTCTCTGGTCTTAACATTGCTTGTATATTTTTAGTAAGTTTTCTGCTATCAAGTGCTTTTAGGTCATCATATTTTTTAAGTGTTTTAGCATTTTCGGGACCCTTTTGTTTCTTAATTATCCCTAATCTAACTTCATCAATATATTTATCTTGTTTCTCCATTAGATTTTTTTCAACCTCTGCTTCAATCTTGTTTTGCACATATCTTTTGGCTATTTCATCAGTTAACCATACATTGGTGCTATCTAGCACCTCTTGTATGTTTTTTTCATTAGGCATCATATCTATTCCCTTACCATTGCTGATAATTTTATTTAAAGCATATAATCTTCTATATACGTCTTCACTTTTTATATGTTTTTGAAGTTTAAATTTTATAGTTTTAGCCTTAATACTACCTTCATCTATTACATTCCTCATTATTTCATACAAAACGTCGATTTGTGTATCTAATGGCAATTCATCTTTTATTAACTGTTCTGCATTTTTATCTTCGTATAATGTCTTCAAACTTAGTACGCCTTAATAAATTGTATTATCATTTATTTACTAAAGCGTTACCTCCCTTCGTTTTATATGATTATTCCTCACAAACAAGAACTTTAATTTTAGTAGATATTTCTGGATATATTTTAATCTCTACATCATAAGTTCCTAATAATTTTATTGTATCTGTTACTACTTTCTTTTTATCGATATCTAAATTACATTGCTTATTTAATGCTGAAGCTATATCTTTACTTGTAATCGCTCCAAAAAGTTTTCCATTTTCCCCTGCTTTACCAATTATTTTAACTACTTTATCTTTAAGTGCATTTGCTATGTTTTGTGCATCCTCAATTTCAGATGTTTTCTTTTTTCTTTCTATATCGTTCTTCTTATTTAGTATATGCATATTAGGATCAGTAGCTTCCTCTGCTAATTTCCTTGGGAATAAATAATTCCTCGCATATCCATCTGCAGCGTTTACTACATCACCCTTTTTACCCATACTTTTAATATCTTTTAATAATATAATTTTCATTATTTTTCATCCTCCTTTAAATATTTTTCTATAGCTTCTTTTAATTTATCTACTACTTCGGAAAGTTTCATCGAAGTAAATTTTGTGCCAGCCATAGTCATGTGTCCGCCCCCACCTAATGTTTCTAGTATTAACTGTACATTTATTTTTCCAAGGGACCTTCCACTAATGAATATTTCATCTTCTATTTTAACAATAACAAATGAGGCTTCAATACCCGTAATATTTAGAAGTTCGTCGGCGGCCTGAGCCGCAACTACTGTATCTTGTATTTCTTCTGGGCAAACTGCTATCGCAATTTCATTTTTAATCTCTGCCGATCTTATAATATCAGCTCTCTTTAAAAAAACATCTAGATCATCGGAAAACATTTTTTTAACATCCATAGTATCTGCACCATGACGCCTTAAAAAGGCTGCTGCTTCAAAGGTTCTAACTCCTGTTTTAAAACAAAAATTCTTTGTATCTACACATATTCCAGCTAAAAGGCTTACCGCTTCTATATGCCTAAGCGATGGCTTATCTACCATATATTGAATCATCTCAGTTACTAATTCGGCGGTAGATGATGCGTATGTTTCCATATAACTAAGCACTGTACCTTGTATAAAATCTTGTGCCTTTCTATGATGATCGATTATAACTACTTTCTCAACTTCTTTTACTATTTCTAAATTTTGTACGTGACTTGCATTATGAACATCTACTAATATAAGTAGACTATTTGAATTTTTAACATTTTTAAATCTCTCACCAGTTATAAAAGTATTTTTATACTGCTCATCATCAAGTATTATATCCATCATACTTTTTATTCCACTATTTATTCCTTCAAGAATAATATAACATTCTTTGCCTATACTCTTAATAACGCTATATAAACCAATAGCCGCACCTAAACAATCAGGATCAGCATTTTTATGACCCATGATAAAAATTATATTGCTCTCATTTACTAACTCCATTAATGCATGAGCTATAACTCTTGCACGGACTTTGGTCCTCTTCTCAACTTCTTTTGTTTTCCCACCAAAGAAAGATAATTTATCACCTTTTTTTACAACTACTTGATCACCACCACGACCTAATGCAAGTTCCTTCGCAGAAGTCGCAAATTCATAATTCTTCAGTGGTGTATCTTCGCCCCTACCAACGCCTATGCTTAAAGTAACTGCAAGTTTATTACCGTTACTTATCTCACGAACACTATCTAATATGTCAAATTTCTTTTCTATTTCTTTTTCAATGTACTTGTCTTGAACTATAATAACATACTTATTAGATGTATACTTCTTTACCATAGCATTAACACTCTGACTATAGCTATTTATTGTCCTCTCGATTTCTGCTACAAGCATTGGCGCTTTATCTTCTTCTGTAGTTTTTATAACATCATCAAGGTTATCAACTTCCACAAGCATTATACTTTCTCGATCACCATTAATACCATTAATAAGATTAGTTTTTTCAGTTATATCATAAAAATATAAGAGCATAATCTTATCTTTAACATTTTTATTCTCATTTGTATCCACAATATTTGTGTAGATTTCATAACATTTATTTTTTATTTTAATATTTGGAAATATATTCTTTTTACCCTCTAAAACTTGTTTTAAATTAAGTTCCTTTATTATGTCTCTAATGTTTTTGTTTAAAAGATCTTCCCCTTCGAGCATTGTTGTTACACTTTGATTGTACCATAAAACGTTTCCCGTATAACCAATTATTATTAATGGAAAGGGAAGTTTTACTAAAGTACTTGTAGTTGCTATATCCAGTTTAGATGAAAAATTTTCGATAAATATTTTCCATTCATTTTTTTTAATTTTAGAATTGTATATATTATACACTACAAGCATTGCGTATAAACCAAGCGCTACAAGTCCCACTTGAAAATGCCCATAATAAAATATTATATATATGAGTATGGCCATGGTCACCATATATATTTTATTATTAACATTAAAATAATTATATTTGTTATCCATAATTAGCACCCCAATTATTTTCTTCTGATTCTATATGGATCAAGCTTTCTAAAATCAAAAGCCATTTCCATGAGTCCTATTGAAAAGTAAATACTGCTTAGAGGAGAAATCATTGTTAAACCTAAAATCAATATTACTATTGGTTTAGATAATTTCTTTTTCACTCTTAAATAATATGTACTTGCTGCAAGTCCATTTACAATAAATACAATTTGCACCATAAGCTGAGAAGAACTTCGTATATACTTCCCACCGGTTATATTCTTTGATGCAAGAATTATGCCTATACATACCATCCCTATTAAAACAGCACCTACTATGTTAGAAACGCAAATTTTGCTAAAAGGTAATACTGGCTCCATCTTATATTTTAGCTTGTTTAGTATCGCTCTAGACACTATATAATTCAAATAAGCTGATATTAATGAGTTGATAAAAATAGCTGCTGGTATTATTGCCAAAAATAAAGCAACATCAATTTTATTTATCATTTCATAACTTCTATCTAAAACTTTTAATTGATCGGGTGTTATACCATTTTGCATATAAGTATTTTTTGCTCCATCAATTGAGATTTTCATCGCTTGTTTAATAACCCCAATGAATTTAGAACTAAAATCCATAAAATTGACTTTTGCTATGAATGACAAAGAAAAAGCTATTGTTAATACATTTGATATTGAACATGCTATAGTTAAAAATATTAAGGTTATAGATGGCCCTTTAATTTTCTTAACACAATAACCAAGTACTATGCCAATAGTGATACAAGGGATAGCTGCATATACTGCCCTTATTGGATTAAATAATATAGATGTTAAAATTATGCTGAGGAATACAGCAGTAACTGTTACCTTCTTATTATACCTTATATAAAGTATTGCTACAGGAATTGGTAATATTAATGTTCCTATAAATGATATCATTGGCAAGTAGCTCGTTAAAATCATTATTACCGAAATTATAACAGATATAAGAGCGGCCTCTACAATAGCCTTTGTACTATAATTTCTATTTTCCATCTTATCCTCCATTACTTATCGACCCTTTAGGTGCGTATAGAGCTTACTTAAGTCCTTTCCTTCCTTTTCTATATTATCTCCCTCAACTATTCCCACCTTTAGCTTCTTTTTCATGCTCTCATCCACTTCAATATTGGAATATCCTAACCTTTCACCTAATATATATAAGAGTATTATTGCCCCTGAAATACAATCGAGTATTGCATCCTGAGCAACATTACTTCCTTTACTTAGCAACTTGAAGAAATCACCTATTATACATAATAGCTCAGCCTTCAAACTTTCAATTAACTTAACATTAGACATTATATTAAAATCATCCCTTTTCATAGTATATCATCTCCCCTTGTAGGCTTATGCTTATAACTCTATTTTAGTTAGTTTTCTATATTTATGCAACTAAAGTTTGTTTCGATATAAACAATAATCAACCAACATCCAATATTTGCATGTTTACATTTTATGGGTTGCAATTATAAGTATACTACAAATTACACTTGATGATATATAATTTTACATTTATATTTTCATTATTAATAAAAATATTTAATTTAGCTTTAAAAAAATAAAAGCAGCCACCTTAAGGCGCTGCTTTTAGTCATTTATTATGTATAGTAAAACCTTTCTATTTACTAGTAAAAGTTTTCTATTCAGTAGTAAATGGTAGTAATGCTATATTTCTTGCTCTTTTTATAGATACAGTAAGCATTCTTTGATGTTTTGCACAGTTTCCAGAAATTCTTCTAGGAAGAATCTTTCCTCTTTCTGTAACATATTTTCTTAATTTATTTATGTCTTTATAGTCGATTGCAGTTGCCTTATCCATACAGAAAGCACAAACTTTTCTTTTCATTCTCTTTCTGTTACCACCGGCACCGCCGCCGCTTCTTTTATGATCATTCATAGCCATTATTTTTTTCCCTCCTTACCTAATATTAGAATGGTATATCTCCATCATCAATTGGTGTTATATCGCTAGCACTTCCAAAATCATTAGATTTAGTATTTGCTTCGCTACTATTTCCACCTTGATTAGTATTCGTGTCTGACGATTTATTTCCTCCCCATTCAAGGAAGTCAACTTCATCAGCAATTACTTCAGTAACATATCTCCTAGTTCCATCTTTAGCCTCATAATTTCTAGTTTGAATGTTTCCAGAGACGCTTAAAAGCTTGCCTTTACTCATGTAATTAGCAGTAGCTTCGGCTTGCTTTCCAAATACCACTATTGGTATAAAGTCTGCATCTGGTTGACCTTCTCTTTTAAATCTTCTATTAACGGCTACAGTGAAAGTGGCTACAGCTGTTCCTGTTCCTTGAGCAAATTTAAGCTCAGGATCTTTTGTTAATCTACCAACTAAAACAACTTTATTCATAAAAGCACCACCTATTTTTCTGGATTTATTATGATATGTCTTATAACACTGTCAGTAATTCTGAATACTCTATCTAATTCTTTAGGTAATTCTGGATTTGCATTGAAATTGATTAATGTATAGTGACCTTCACCAACTTTTTGTATTTCATAAGCTAGTTTTCTTTTGCCCCACGCATCAACATTTTCAATTTCTCCACCATTATTTTCTATTACACCTTTAAACTTTTCAACGTTAGCTTTAACAGCTTCTTCGTCTAATGAAGGATGTAATATGAATATAGTTTCATATTTTCTCATTAATTTCACCTCCTCCCCTCGGACTAACGGCCATGCATTGCACGGCAGGGATTACAATAATAGATTATATCATTTAATTCAAAAAAAATCAAGTAATTATTCCTTAGTAATTCCTTTTTCTTTATTTAATTTATTTTCTTTTATTACTTTCTTTACTCCTGAGTCAAACTTAACTCTTGGAAGCATAACTATTCTCGCACACCCTAAACATTTTATTTTAATATCTGCACCCAATCTAATTATTTCCCAGTCTTTACTACCACAAGGGTGAACTTTTTTCATTTCAACAATATCTCCTAAATTAAATACTTTCATCAAACATCCCACCTTCCCTTAATTGTTAATCCATCTTTTTTAAAGCTGTTCATAATTTTTTTCAAACTATATTATAATAATTTAAACTATATGGTAATATTTTCTATACTTTCCCCATTATTCATAAAAATTTCCTTCACTTTAATGTTTTCTGCTTTTATGAGGTTAATGATGCCTTGAATGTCTTCTTCATATACCTTTAAACTAATTCCACAACTTTTAGTTATATATGTTGGCGTCGGAATAACTACTACTTTAATTTGTTTTTTTACAGTTTCCCTTTCAGCTTTCATAGCTTCATGTGTATTTTGAAACGTTACTATATAATGCTTACTCATTATTTTTCACCCTATTTCTTTACCTTATAGTTTTTATGTTTTCTAAAGCTGTTCGGTTCATGTACATTTACCTAACTTTCGATTATAATATTGTATTATATGGAAATTAAAAAATATATATTTTTATTGAAATGACCATGGTTTTTATCTTATATAAAATTATACATCTATCACATATAATAAACTTTACCAACAATATATTTTTTATAGATAATTTTATTATAATCTATTTATAGTTTTAATTATAGGAAAACAGCATCTAAACCTTATTATTTGCAATATTTTATTTCCTATAGTTATAATCAGAATATTAATCTACTGTTTAAAATTGGAGGAACTTATGAAAATATATTTAGATAATGCCGCAACTACATTCCCTAAGCCACCAAAAGTATATACATCAATGATGAATTATATGATGAATATTGGATCAAATCCAGGTAGAGGAGCATCTAGCACTTCTCTCGCTGGAAACAGAGTTATTTTAAATTGCAGATACGCATTAATGGATTTCTTTCATTTTGATAAAGTTGAAAATGTAATCTTCACTCCAAATGTTACTACTTCATTAAACACTCTTATAAAATCTTGTGTACAAAAAGGCTGGCACATAATAACCTCATCAATGGATCACAATGCTACTCTAAGGCCCTTAAGTTCTCTTTGCAAGCAAGGCATAATAGAACTAGATATAATTCCTTGTTTAAAAAATGGTTTAATCAATGTTGATGACTTTGTAAATACACTTAAACCTAATACAAAATTAGTTGTTTTATCTCAAGCATCAAATATTATTGGAAGCATTCAGCCACTCGAGGCTATAGGCAAAATATGCAAAGACAAAGATATATATTTTATTATAGACGTCGCTCAAACTGCCGGTGTAATACCCATTGATTTTTATAAATTAAATTGTAATGCCCTAGCTTTTACAGGACATAAAAGTTTACTTGGGCCTCAAGGCACAGGTGGCTTTTTAATTGATAATAAATTAAATGAAATATGCTCATCGTATATAGAAGGGGGAACAGGTAGTCTGTCGTCAAGCATTATTCAACCAAATTTTTTACCTGATAAATTTGAAAGCGGTACATTAAATGCCCCAGGTATAGCAGGACTTTTAGAAGGTATTAATTATATTAATGACAGAGGAATAGACTCTATTCGCGAAAATGAAGAATTTTTATGTAAAAAACTTATAGATGGGCTTTTAAATACTACTTCCATTAATGTTTATGGTGATCCCTGTGCTTCTACAAGAGCCTCTACAATCTCTATCAATTCAACTAAAATCGACAATTCCCAGCTTGGCTTTATGCTAGATAATGAATATGGAATTACAACAAGAACTGGCCTGCACTGTGCACCACTTGCTCATAAAAGTATTGGAACTTACCCCTCCGGTACTTTAAGATTTGGCATTGGTCCTTTTAATAATAGCAAAGACATTGACTATACGCTTAGATCTCTTAATTCTATTATTAGAAAGGTGTGATTTTATTTACATGGAAAATATTCTAAAAAAAATAGATAAATTAACTATCTTCTTCGTCTTATATACATTTGTTTTTATAATCTTTTTTGGAACTATAGTTTATACGCTTCCCTTTGTATTCGCCTTTATTTTAGCCTCATTCCTTAAAAAACCAACAAGATATTTAATGATAAATTTCAGGATAAAAAATGCTACAGCTTCATTACTTACAACAAGCATATTCTTCACTTTTATTATTATATTGTTTTCTTTAATTATCACCACTTTAACCTCAGAATCAATACAACTTGGAAAGAACATTCAATCATATATCACCTTAAACAAAGAAATCCTATTGAATTTTTTTAATAATTTACAAAATTATTATAAGAATTTAGATCCAAGTATAATTAGTAATATTGAATCCAATATTACTAATTATATAACTAAAACCATAAATATTGGCATGAACGCTTCCACAAAAATATTTTCGCAAACTTTAGGTTTTGTATCCACTATCCCTTATGTTTTAATGGTTTTATTATTTACGCTACTTACTACATATTTTTTCACAAGGGATTTGTCGTCTTTAAATAGAAAAAGCTTTAATATAATTCCCCCTAAAAGTGAAGATAGAATCCATTATATATTCGATGAATCAAAAAAAATGCTTAAAAACTATTTACTTTCTTACTTACTTATAATAACTATAACATTTTTAGAAACATTAGTTGTTTTCTTAGTTTTCAAGGTAAAATACGCTGTAACCTTAAGTATATTATGTGGCATATTTGATCTACTCCCCATTTTTGGTATAGGAGCTGTATATCTTCCCATAATAATAATATTTTTTATCTCTAAAAATGTTATTGCAGCTTTAGGCCTTCTAATATCTTATATAATTATAACTATAATAAGACAGGTTATTGAACCTAAGATTGTGTCTCAATCACTAGGTCTTCACCCAGTCGCAGTGCTTGTTGCTATCTTTATAGGGCTTAAAGCAAATGGTATTGTCGGAATATTATTTTGTATGTTTTTATTAGTCTCTTACAATATATTGAAAAAGGTTGATGTATTATAGAATATAAAAGCTCCTATGTGGTTAAAATCCAAATAGGAGGTTTTATTATTATGGATAAAGTTGTTTTAGATTCTATGTCAAGAGATTGTACCTTTAAATTAAGAGATATTATAAGTCAATATATTTTCCCTATAGTTAAGTCATCGCGTCCCATTGTTGTTTTATGTATTGGCACAGACAGATCTACAGGAGATAGTTTAGGACCACTCGTTGGAAATAAACTAAATTTTCTAATTAGGAACAAAATTCATATTTATGGTAATCTTGAATGCCCAGTTCATGCAAAAAATTTATGCGAAACAATTGATGAAATTAACTATACATATACCAATCCTTATATTATTGCGATTGATGCTTGCCTTGGAAGTTTACAAAATGTAGGTAAAATAGTAGTTGAAGAAAAACCCTTAAGCCCCGGTGCCGCTATGAACAAAGACCTACCTAAAGTTGGCGATCTAAGCATAACTGGAATTGTAAATATATCCGGCGCCTTTGAATTTATGGTTCTTCAAAACACAAGGCTATACACAGTAATGATACTTGCTGACGCCATTTCTAAAGGTCTTTATCATTCAGTGCTAAAAACTATTGGTGGTATAAAATTAAATTCAATCTATGATGATTCTAATATAAATAATGTTGAAGGATAATTTTTTATTAAATTAAAGACATCCACTTAAAAAGCAGATGTCTTTATTTTAAAATATTGAACTATATACTCTAGTCGTTAATATATACTCGATTTCATCTATGGATTTACTTCCACTATCGACAATTAAAGTTCCCTCTCTCTTTGTACTACTTTGCATCATTAAGTTTTTAAGACCGCCTTCTTTAAGGTTACATATTATTGCATCACAGCAGGTATTATTATCTGTGTTGTTTATCACCGTGTAACCCCTTTGAGTTAATTCATCTTGTAAATATTCAAGATCATGTGAAACACATATTACCATAAAAAACCTCTTTTGTTTTTAGTGTGCCACAAAAAAGAATTTTTATTACTAATATTCTAATATACTTTTAAATACTTTTGCTATTTTCTTGCTTTTACAGCTTGCTCTAATGCTTCGCTTTCTTCATCTGATAATTCATACCTAGATATTCCCTTGTCTACTGGCTTAGCATAAGTAGTACTCTCATCTCGTCCATAAATGCTTGTTAATATAAACCCATTACTATTTCCATCAAGCAATGCTATAGAAAAACTTAAATCACTACCCATATCATCAAATGCCTTATATCTTATAATTGAAGTTTTTTGTATACAAGTTTTTAAATCTCCATCTATTCTTTCATACATTTGTCTTACATTTCTATTTTGGTCTTTAACTTCATCTACTTTATCTAAATACGATATAACCATATCTTCTAAATTTTTATTGTCTACACCTCTCATTAACTTCCTGTATTTACTTTCTAATTTATTTAAAGCTATATATGTTATTGCAACTAATATAATTAGTATAAGTACAAGAACAATAAGTCCTATTACTATATATAATTCAGAATTTTTTATAAAATTAATTATGTTCTCCATTATAAGCTACTTCCTCTCAAATATGTTTCACGTGAAACATTATATATTAAAAACTTCTAATATTCTTTCAAAATCTTCCTCTGAATAATACTCAATTTCTATTTTGCCCTTGTTTTTATTTTTAGCATTAATAATAACCTTTGTACCAAAACGACCCTCTAATTTACTCGTTATATCTTTATAATATATATCATTATCGTTACTAACCACTTTTTCAATCTTTTTATTTTCAAAGTTTTTCACTAATTTTTCGGTTTCACGTACATTAAGACTATCCTCTATAACCATTTGGGAAACTTGATATTGAAGTTCTTTGTCATTTATTCCAAGTATTGCCCTCCCATGACCCTCTGAGATTACTCCATCCATTATATAATCTTGAACCCTTTCATCTAAGTTTAATAACCTCATAGTATTTGATATAGCTACTCTTGACTTAGATACCTTCTTGCTAATTTCTTCTTGAGTAAGATTAAAATCTGACAATAATTTCTTATACGCAATAGCTTCTTCTATAGGATTTAAATCCTCTCTTTGAATATTCTCTATTAATGATATCTCTAACACTTCTTTATCAGTTATATTCATAATAATTGCTGGTATTTCCAAGAGACCAATACTTTTAGCTGCTCTAAATCTTCGCTCACCTGCTACAACTATATATATATTGTCTTCTTTATTTAAAATAATAGGTTGAATCACACCATGTTCTTTTATTGATTGAGCCAATTCAAATATTTTTTCTGAATCAAAATTTTTTCTCGGTTGATCCTTATTAGCCTTAATTAAATTCATTGGTATTTTAAAAACAGTAGAACTATCTTCAATAATTTCTTCTTCTGGTATTAAAGCCCCTAGTCCTTTGCCTAGGCCAAATTTCTTGCTCAATATTATCATCTCCCTTGTCTATCTAAAAACTCACTTGCTAAGTCTTCGTAAGCGCGCGCTCCTTTGCACTTATCATCATAAAGCATGATTGGTAATCCAAAACTCGGGGATTCAGCCAATCTTATATTTCTCGGTATTGTTGTTTTATAAACTTTGTCATTAAAATATTTTTTCACCTCTGCCACTACCTCATTACATAATTTTGTTCTATTATCATACATACTTAAAATTATACCCTCAATTTCCAATTTTTTATTTAAAGATTTTTTAACTAATTGAATGGTATTTACTAATTGTCCAACACCTTCTAAAGCGTAAAATTCGCATTGGATAGGTGTAAGAACACTAGTCGCCGCTGTAAGAGCATTTATCGTTAAAATTCCGAGTGATGGAGGACAATCTATAAAAATATAATCAAACTTACCTTGAATTTCTTTAAGCTTTTCTTTTAATATATTTTCACGATTATTTATATTTATAAGTTCTACTTCTGCACCCGCAAGTTCCATTGTTGAAGGTACTATGTATAGATTATTTACTAGTTCACATTCTATTATAGTATCATTAATAGAAATATCTGAAGTTAACAAGTCATAAGTTGATAAACTTATTTTTTTCTTATCAATTCCGAGTCCACTTGTAGTATTCCCCTGAGGATCAATATCTATTGTTAAAATCTTTTTCCCTTGCATTGCTAAGTAAGAACATAAATTTATATTTGTAGTAGTTTTACCTACCCCTCCCTTTTGGTTGAAAATACATATTGTTTTCATGACTACACCTACCCTTCATAATATTATTTATACGTGTATAAGCTTATATTGTTAAATACATAGACTTATATAATGTACTATATAGTTCATTATATATTTATGTTAAATATTTTAATAGTACTTTTTTGAATTTTTCAAAAAAATATAAAAAAGCAGAATGTTTCACGTGAAACATTCTGCTTTTTAAAATCATTTTTTAGGTATTCTAATTGTTACTTCTATACTATCCTCTAATTCCTTAGACTTATATTCCGCATTTATGCCGTATTTATCAAAAACTTGTTTAATAGTATTTATGTAAACTCTAGGCGCGAAAATTCCTTTTATCTTTTTCTTTCCATCAGCCGCCACTTCACTTCTACATAATTTCAATAATTCTTTTTCAATAAGTTCTTCTGTATTTTTGACATTAAGTGATTTACTAACTACTATTTTCAGTACTTTTTTTTGAAGATTTATATTAGGTAATCGAAGCAATGCTCTAGCATGCCTCTCTGTAAGCTTATGCTCCACTAAAATACTAGTTATTTCTTTATCCAATTTAAGTAATCTTAATTTATTTGCAATTGTTGATTGTTTCTTACCTATCATTTGTGCTAACCGTTCTTGTGTATATGAATGATCTTGTATAAGATTATAATAAGCCATAGCCTCTTCTAAAAAATTCAAATCTTCTCTTTGTAAATTTTCTAGAAGTGCAATTGCTGCAGATTCTTTATCTGTTATATCTACAATAATTACCGGAACTTGTTCAAGTCCTATTTTTTTTGCTGCTCTTAGTCTTCTTTCCCCAGCAACTAATTCATACCTGTTTTCCCCGCTTTTTCTAACTGTTAGTGGTTGAATTATTCCATAAGATTTTATTGACTGCGACAGTTCCTCAATAGTTTCTTCATTAAAGTGCTTTCTAGGTTGATACGTATTTGGAGAAATTAATTCTATAGATACGTGATTTACATTATTTTGCATAATATACCATCCCTCAATTTTTCCTTTTTCAATTTTTACCTTATATTAACAATTCTCTTTTATTGTGTTATTTCCTTCTTTTTTTTTATTCTTTCGTACGACAAATTATAACATTAATCATCACTTTCAGTGCTGTAATCATCACTTTCAGTGCTGTAATCATCACTTTCAGTGCTGTAATCATAACTTTCCGTACTGTTCACCAACCTATAACTAAAACAAAGGGACCTTAGCCACCATACCTGCTTTTCTAGGATACTTTTTATGTGTTTGTGAAATCTTTTTTATTATTACTAAATTATGATTTAAATCACTGCCCTCTATTTGTACCTTTTCTATATGTTCTATTTGTCCACCAAGCATCCTGATTGCATTCTTAGACAACTTAATTTCCTCTTCAACTGCAGGACCTTTCATTGCTACGAAATATCCTCCAACTTTTACATATGGTATACAATATTCACTTAAAACAGTTAAATTAGCTACAGCTCTTGATACTGCCACATCAAATTTTTCTCTATATTGTTTTTCTTGCGCAAAATCTTCTGCCCTACCGTGAATAGCTTTAATGTTTTTTAGATCAAGTCGATTAATTACTTCATTCAAAAAAATAATTCTCTTGTTGAGTGAATCAAGTAACACTATATTAACTTCAGGTTTTACTATTTTCATAGGAATGCCTGGGAAACCTCCACCAGTTCCTATATCTATAACATTTTTCGCATTCTTTAGCTGATCAAACTTAAAAACCTTCATAGAATCAATAAAATGTTTTTGAACTATTGCTTCATCTTCTTTTATAGCCGTCAAATTTATTTTCTCGTTCCATTCCTTTATAAGATCTTTATATAACATAAATTGATCATATTTATGTTGATCAAATTTAAGTCCTACATTATTGCTAGCCTCATTTAATATATCAAAGTACTCCACATTTCACCCCCATATAATTTTATACTTCATTTTCACTTTCCTCGGTTCTAATCATCACCTTCGGAGCTGTTCATCACCTTCGGTGCTGCATTAACAACTTCAGAATTAACGTTAGACTTAAAATAAAGTTCGTTTTTCTCTAATATATATCTATTACCCATATAATATTTAGACTATTATTCTGAAATGTTATTAAGTCTTTTTTGTTGTTCAAGATATATCATTAGGACAGACATGTCCGCAGGTGATACTCCCGATATTCTAGAAGCTTGACCTATACTTTCAGGTTTGATTTTCCCTAATTTTTGCATAGCCTCTATCCTCAAACCTTTTATTTTGTCATAATTTATATCTCTAGATATACTTTTACTTTCAAACTTTTTGAATTGTTTGATTTGATCTAATTGTTTCTGTATATAACCTTCATATTTTGAAACAATATTAACTTGCTCGCATATGTATTTATTTAATATAGGTCTATCCATATCTAGTTTTTCAACCATAAAATAGTCAAGTTCTGGCCTTTTTATAAGTTCATATAAACTAATAGGTTTTTTTAGTGGCGTAGAATTACAAGAAATTAAAAATTCCTCGATCTCCTTTTTATTTGTAACTTGTAGACTTTTTATTCTTTCAATTTCCTCTTCTATTTGCATCTTCTTTTTTGTAAAAATTTCATATCTATGTTCATCAACTAAGCCTATACTATGTCCTATTTCAGTTAACCTTAAGTCAGCATTATCTTGTCTTAAAAGTAATCTATACTCAGCTCTTGAGGTCATCATTCTATACGGTTCATTAGTACCCTTAGTAACTAAATCATCAATTAGAACTCCTATATATCCATCAGATCTTTTTAATATTAATGGCTCCTTATTTTGAGTAAGAAGTGATGCATTAATACCCGCAACAATACCTTGTGATGCAGCTTCTTCATATCCTGAGCTACCATTTATTTGACCAGCTGAGAATAACCCACTAATATCCTTAAATTCTAATGAAAGCTTTAAATTTGTTGAATCTATACAATCATATTCTATGGCATACGCTGTTCTCATAATTTCTACATTTTCAAGTCCCGGTACTGTTTTTAACATTTCTACCTGTATTTCCTCTGGAAGTGAACTAGACATACCTTGAACATACATCTCCTGCGTATTCTCACCTTCAGGCTCAATAAATATTTGGTGTCTTGTCTTATCTGTAAATCTCATTACTTTATCTTCAATAGATGGGCAATATCTAGGCCCTGTACTCTTAATTGAACCATTATATAATGGTGATCTCATTATGTTTTTTCTAATTACATTATGAGTATTTTCGTTTGTATAAGTTAAATAACATGATAGCTGATTTCGACTTATATCATCACTAATAAACGAAAATGGAACTACCTCATTATCGCCAAGTTGCTCCTCCATCTTAGAAAAGTCAACTGAACGTCTATTTACTCTAGCTGGAGTTCCTGTTTTAAACCTACGAAGTGTTATTCCCATTTCACATAATGAATTGGAAAGCTCATTCGCAGGTTGTAATCCACTAGGTCCCTCACTATAGCTAAGATCTCCAATTATGACCTTTGATTTTAAATATGTTCCAGATGCTATTACAATAGCCTTAGTCGTGAAATATGCATCATTTTTCGTAAGAATGCCTTTAATTTTCCCATTCTCCACATCTATTGATACTACCTCTAATTGTCGGAGTTGCAAGTTTTCCTGATTTTCTAATACATTTTTCATTCTCATGCCGTATGCCTTTTTATCTGCTTGAGCTCTTAATGAGAAAACAGCTGGTCCTTTAGAAGTGTTTAGCATTCTTGATTGTATGTAAGTATTATCAATATTTACTCCCATCTCACCACCAAGTGCATCTATTTCCCTTACTAAATGTCCCTTAGCAGTCCCCCCAATATTAGGGTTACAAGGCATCAGAGCCACACTATCTAAATTTATAGCACAAATTAAAGTTTTACATCCCATTCTTGCCGCTGCAAGGCCTGCCTCACACCCTGCATGACCGGCCCCAATAACTATAACATCAAAATTTCCTGCATCGTATTTCATATTTACCCCTACTTTCCTAAACAAAATTCTGAAAATATCTTATGAATTATATCCTCATCTAGTGCCTCACCTGTAATCTCACCTAAATTCATCCATGCATTTCTTATATCAATTGAAGCTAAATCTATAGCCTCAGTATACTCTAAAGCATTTAGTGATGATTCTAAATTTTCCTTTGCCCGGATTAAAGATTGCTTATGTCTATTATTTGTAACGAATACACCTTCTGTCTTAATTTCACCATTAAAAAATAAATCCTTTATGTTATTTTTAAGGTCATCTAATCCAAAACCAGTTTTTATTGAAATATCAGTAATATACTTAGATTTTAGATTTCGTAATTCACTTATATCTATTTTACCACCTAAATCACTTTTATTTAATAGTACAATGTATTTTTTTTCTTTAATATAATCAATTATTTCGATATCCTCACGACTAAGGTCCATACTTGAATCCAACATTAATATAACTAAATCTGCCTCATCTATTTTTTGTTTAGATGTTTCTACGCCTATTTTTTCAACTATATCATCAGTTTCACGAATTCCAGCAGTATCTACTATTTTAACTGGTATGCCCTCGATACTTATATACTCTTCTATGGCATCTCTTGTTGTACCTGGTACATCTGTAACAATAGCTCTTTTTTCTTTAACAAGAGCATTGAGCAGTGATGATTTCCCTACATTTGGTTTTCCAACTATAACGGTACTTAGACCTTCTCTTAAAATTTTCCCCTCATCTGCCGTGCTAAGTAGCATATCTATCTCGCTTATTATCAATGTAACTTCTTCGCGTACTTCATTTGCAGTTACATCTTCGATATCCTCCTCTGGGTAATCAACCGTAACCTCTATATGCGCAATTACACTAAGTAATTTGTTTCGTACATTTTTTATTTCCCTGGAAATTGACCCTTCTGATTGCATAAGTGCTGACTTCATGCTAAGTTCTGTTTTTGCCCTTATTATATCCATAACTGCTTCTGCTTGACTTAAGTCAATTCTACCATTTAAAAATGCTCTTTTTGTAAATTCTCCTGGTTCTGCTATCCTTGCACCAGAACGAATAATCTCTTGCAAGATTCTATTGGTACCTACTACCCCACCATGACAATTTACTTCAATAGTATCCTCTGCTGTGAAACTTTTAGGTCCTTTCATATACGAAATAATAACTTCATCAAGTCTAACTCCATTTTTATCGATTATATGTCCATATCTCATAGTATAAGATTTGAAATCATTAAGCTTTCTATTGTTATTACCTACAAATATACTATCAACTATATTTATAGCTTTATCACCAGATATTCTAATTATGGATATACCACCTTCTCCTATGCTAGTTGATATTGCAGCTATAGTATCAAATTCTTTCATTAAATATATCCTCCCAATTTTATAAATATTTATTATATTGTTTAGTTTTACAAATTTAAAAAGAAAGCCCTTAGGCTTTCTTTAAATCAACTACAACTCTTCTATAAGGTTCTTCACCTTCACTAAATGTATAAATATATGTATCATTTTGAAGCGAGGAGTGTATTATTCTTCTCTCATAAGGGTTCATAGGTTCAAGTTTTAATACTCTGCCACTTACCCTAACCTTATAAGCAATTTTTGATGCAAGTCTTTTTAAAGTTTCTTCTCTTTTTGCTCTATAATTTTCAGTATCTAATAATACTCTTTTATACTCTTCATCATGATTTTTATTTACAACTAAACTTACAAGGTATTGAAGGGCATCTAAAGTTTCACCTCTATATCCAATTAATAGCCCCATATTCGGTCCAATTAAATCAATATGAATTTCATTGTTTTCATCTTTTAGATTAACTTCTGCCTTCATATTCATAGACTGTAATACTTCCATTAAAAAGGTTTCAGCTTCTTTTAAACTATCCCTTTTAACTGTAACCCTAATTTTAGCTGGTTTTACACCTATGATATTTAAAAATCCTTTACTTCCCTCGTCTAACGTTTCAACTTCTACTTTATCTCTTGTAACTTTTAATTCATCTAGTGATTTGCTGATAGCATCCTCAACGTTTTTTCCCATCATTTCAATAATCTTCATATCGTACTACACCCGCCTTCCTTAATGTAAAATTAGGCACTTGTGTTGATCTTATTTGTTGTTTTTATTACCTGCTAATAATACTTCATCGGTTTTTTTATTTAATTCAATTTTATTTATAACTACAGTTTGAATTATTTGTATTACATTATTTATAACCCAATATAATACCAATGTACCCGGAAACCTAAGACTCATGAATCCCATGAAAATAGCCATCACAGTGTTCATTGTTGAAGTTTGTTTGGATTGAGCACCATCTGTTGACGGCGGCTGCATAAGTTTTGATGAAAAATATGTTGTAACAGTAGATAATATTGGTAATATATATAATGGATCTGATTTTGTTAAATCCTGCATCCATAAAAAACCGGCGCCATGCATATTTAAGTGCTGAAAAACAGCATATAAAGAAAATAGAATAGGCATCTGAACAATCATTGGCAAACAACCACCCATTGGGTTTACTCCATTTTCCTTATAAAGTTTCATTACTTCTTGCTGAGCCTTTTGTGGGTCACTTTTATATTTTGCTTGAACTTTTTTCATTTCTGGTTGAATTGCACCCATTTTAGCAGTTGATCTAAGTTGTTTAACACTTAAAGGCAACAATATCATTCTTACAATAATTGTGAAAACAATTATTGCGAGTCCATATGATAAATCATTATTTGGTATAACTGTATGAATTGCACCATTTACCATGTAAAAAAACTTAGTAAGTGGCTCAGTTAAAAACTTTATATTCAAATTAAAAAACCTCCTGAGCGCTTATTTAACTGGATCAAAGCCGCCCTTATTATAAGGATGACATCTGAGTATTCTCTTTATTCCCATTATCAAGCCTTTTATTGCTCCATACTTTTCAATAGCTTCTAAAGTATACTGAGAACATGTAGGATAAAATATACAACAAGGCCTCTTAAGAGGTGATATATATTTTCTATAACATTTAATACCCAGTATAAGTATTTTTTTCATTATTAATTAAACCAGCTTTCTTAAGTAATTTAGTCAAGGCACTCTCTATTTCTTTATAATTTTTAGAATTAGAAGGGTTCCTTGCAATAAATACTAAATCATATCCTGTCTTTAATATCTCATTATTAAGCCTATAGCTCTCACTTATTAATCTTTTTACTCTACCGCGAATTACGCTGTTTCCTACCTTTTTACTTACAGATATTCCACATCTATTAAGTTCTTTACCATTTTTATAAATATATAATACCAATAATAGGTTAGAAAAAGATTTTCCTCTTCTATATACTGTTCTAAATTCAGTATTCTTTCTAATTCTGTACTTCTTAACATTAATCTTCATATTAGCCGCCCTCTTTTCCGCAAATTGCAGAAAAAGGCCACATTAGCGGCCCTTATGCTGTCAATCTTTTTCTACCTTTTTGTCTTCTTTTTTGAAGAATATTTCTGCCAGAAGCGGTTTTCATTCTCTTTCTGAATCCGTGCTCTTTTTTTCTTTGTCTTTTTTTCGGTTGGTAAGTCATGAACATATCTGCTACACCCCCTTATTTAACCATACAACATAGCAATCATCTTTCAATCGCATATTTATGGTTTTACTATTAGATTATATAGTCACATACGCGTCTTGTCAAGATAAGCATTTTTATTAATATTGTTAACATTTTTTATATTTATATGTTTTTTTGTGGATAACTTCTTGAACACCTTGTTATTTTTTGATATTATATAAGAATGAACTGTGCATAACCTGGTTTTTAATAAAGTTATTCACAACTTGTGGACAAAACTGTGAATAACTACTACAATATTGTCTTAAACTTCTTTTTACTAATATACTTTTTACTATATTAGCGTATTTATTCTTTGTTTTATCTGTTAATAACTTTTTTTATATATTGTTAACAATTTATGATTAGCTAAACATATAAACATAGTTATTAACATGTGTATATTTTTAACGCTATTTATCAACAGCTTTCAATATATTAATTTATTGTTTATAACTCTGTTTATATATTGTTTGTTTTTACATAAAAATTTTTTTTTATTTGAACTGGAGGGTAGAAAATGAGCACCCAAATTAAAGATATCTGGGAAAAAACCTTAAGTATAATAAAAGGTGAGCTTACAGAAGTTAGTTTTAATACTTGGATTAAAAGTATAGAACCTATGGCCTTAGATAATAATACATTTAAATTAGGTGTTCCTAATAATTTTACTAAAGATATTCTTGAAAATAGATATAAGGATTTAATAATGAATGCTGTTAAATTACTTACTTCTAAAACATATAAAATAGAATTCTTTATATTATCTGAAGAAGTCGCCGAAATTGAAACACCTAAATCAAAACGAGAATCTGAGAGACATAATCTCATCGTTAGTGATGAAATGTCCGCGACACTAAACCCCAAATACACCTTTGATTCTTTTGTCATTGGTAATAGTAATCGATTCGCTCATGCTGCATCTCTTGCTGTAGCTGAATCACCGGCTAAAGCATATAATCCATTATTTATTTATGGTGGTGTTGGACTTGGAAAAACGCATTTAATGCATGCTATTGGTCATTATATATTAGCAAATAATCCAAAGTCTAAGGTTGTTTATGTTTCTTCTGAAAAATTTACAAACGAACTTATAAATTCTATTAAAGATGACAAAAATGTAGAATTTAGAAACAAATATAGGAATGTAGACGTACTTTTGATTGATGATATTCAATTTATCGCAGGTAAAGAACGTACACAAGAAGAGTTTTTTCACACATTCAACGATCTTCATGAAGCAAATAAACAAATTATTTTATCTAGTGATAGACCTCCAAAAGAGATTCCTACTCTAGAAGATAGATTGAGATCACGATTTGAATGGGGACTTATAGCAGATATACAACCACCAGATTTTGAGACTAGAATTGCTATCTTGAAGAAAAAAGCAGATGTAGAAAACTTAGACATACCAAATGAGGTACTGGTTTATATTGCAACCAAAATAAAGTCCAATATAAGAGAATTAGAAGGTGCACTTATTCGAATAGTAGCCTTCTCTTCACTAACTAATAAAGAGATTGGAATAGATTTGGCGTCAGAAGCTCTTAAGGATATTATTTCTAGCAGAAATTCAAAACAAGTAACTATTGAACTGATACAAGATATCGTCTCAAGTTATTTTAATCTAAAAATTGAGGATTTTAAATCTTCAAGGCGAACTAGAAACATAACATTTCCAAGGCAAATTGCAATGTATCTATGTAGAAAGCTTACAGATATGTCCTTACCTAAGATAGGTGAAGAATTTGGAGGTCGTGATCATACAACTGTAATCCATGCATGCGAGAAAATATCAAATGGTCTTAAGGTTGATGAGAATCTACAAGATAATATAGCAGAATTAACTAAAAAGATAAGTCAAAAATAATATAATGACGTTACTAACAATTGTTAATACTATTTATATATATTCCTGTGCATAAAATAATACATAAAACCTGACTGTTGATATTGTGGATAACTGTGATTTTTTTTTGCATACTTATCCACAATTAGTTTTAGCAAGCTTTGTTGCGTAGTAAAGCCTGCAATAGGTTCTTAACATATCAACAGCCCCTACTACTATTACTACTATAAATTATTATTATCTTACCTATCTTTAATCAATTTCCCATGTGGATAAGGAGGTCCTTTTTTTATGAAGTTTATATGTGAAAAATCAATGTTACAAGAAGCAATCTCAAATGTTCAAAAAGCAATTACTGGAAAATCAACAATGCCTGTATTACAAGGAATATTACTAGATGCTAGAAACGGTGAATTAACCCTTATAGGATCTGATATTGATTTGAGTATTGAGGCTAAAATTACTGCAGACGTTATGGAGGATGGTAGTGTTGTTTTAGATTCTAAACTTTTTGGTGAAATTATAAGAAAGTTACCTAATAGTGCAGTGGAAATAAGTTCCGATGAAAACAATTCTATTAAAATAGTTTGTCAAAAATCTTATGCAACTATAATACATATGGATAGTGAAGATTATCCTAGTTTGCCTGATATAATTGAAAATATGGTTTTTTCTATATCTCAAAAATTATTGAGAAATATGATGAAGGGAACTATATTTGCAGTTGCTCAAGATGAAACTAGACCCATTCTTACAGGCGTTTTGTTTGAAATAAAAAATAAAAAACTGAATTTAGTAGCATTGGATGGATATAGAGTTGCCTTTAGAAGTGAACCAGTGGATAATGATTCTAGTATAAGTGCTGTAATTCCAGGTAAAACATTAAGTGAAGTATCAAAAATACTAGAAGAAACAGATGAAGTAGTAAATATAACATTCACACCAAATCATATTTTGTTTAATCTTGGGAAAACTAAGGTTATATCAAGGTTACTAGAAGGTGAATTTATAAAATATAGCTCAATAATACCAGAAGAATATAATCTAAAAATCACAGCTAAAAGGTCCGAATTACTAAATTGTATAGAAAGAGCTTCTCTAATGGCTAAAGAGGGAAATACCAATTTAGTTAAATTTAATATAGAAGAAGATAACATGATAATTACATCCAATTCTCAATTGGGAAAGGCAAGAGAGGAAATAAATATAATTTTGCAAGGTGAGCCTCTTCAAATTGCATTTAACTCAAAATATCTAATCGAACTGCTTAAAATAATGGATGAGGAAGAAATTGTTATGGAATTTTCTAGTGGAGTTAATCCTTGCGTTGTAAGAAATAAAGAAAAGGATAATTGCACATACATGGTACTACCAGTAAGAATAAGAGCAACAAACAACTAAAAAGTATATATAAAAAATAATTTAATAAAAAGGCGGTTTTAAAATGAATGAAATACAAGTAGATACAGGTATAATTAAATTAGATGCTTTTCTAAAATGGGCTGGAATAGCATCGCAAGGCTCTGAAGCGAAATTTTATATAAAAAATGAAGAAGTTAAACTTAATGGTGTTGTAGAAACTCAAAGGGGTAAAAAATTAGTTAAAGGTGATATAATTGAATTTAACAATGAGTCTTACAAAATAATTTAAAGAAATCTCAGAAGGAAAGTTTTTACTTATAAAAAAGTGCACCGAAAAATTATAAAATAATATTCGGTGCACAATTTATGCTTAAAATAAAAAAAAACATAAGAATTTATTTATACATATAAAATAATAAAATTATATATATATGTTATAATCTTAATAGGTGATTATATGCATGTAAAATATTTACAACTCAAGGATTTTAGAAATTATACTGAATTAGTTATAGAATTAAATAAAGGCACTAATGTATTTGTAGGAGATAATGCTCAAGGTAAAACAAATATTTTAGAGGCAATTTATTATTGTAGTTTAGCTAAATCTCACAGAACTAATAGAGATAAGGAATTAATAAACTGGAATGGTACGGAAGCGTATATAAAACTTTATGTATGTAAAACAAGACTCGATAAAAAAATAGAAATAAAAATTTTTAAAGAAGGTAAAAAAGGCGTTAATATAAATTCTATAAAAGTTCAAAAATTATCTGAGCTCGTGGGTAGTTTTAACGTGATTATGTTTTCTCCTGAAGATTTAAATATAGTTAAAGAATCACCATCATACAGACGTAAATTTTTAGATATTGAACTATGCAAGCTAAGCCGTAGGTATTATTATAATTTATCTCAATATAAAAAAATTTTGAATGAGAGAAATTTAGCTATAAAAAAATGGAATACAAATATTGACATTATAGATGTATATGATAGACAACTTAGTGAATTTGGTGCAGTAATAATAAAAGATAGAATTGCTTATATAGAAAAATTAAATATATTATCAAAAACAATACATAGCAATATAACATCTAAAAGTGAGGTAATTGAAATTAAATATTTAACTCAAATTAAGGAGTTAGATAATATACAAGAGAGCTTTTATTTGCTTTTATGTAAAAATAGAAGGAGAGATATAGAAACTAGAACTACATCAGTAGGACCACATAGAGATGATTTTTCTATACAGCTAAATGGCATTGATGCTAGAATATTTGGATCTCAAGGCCAGCAAAGAACTTCGGTTTTAACCATTAAGTTTGGAGCTCTTGAAATAATAAAAGAACTTACTGGAGAATACCCAGTATTGTTACTTGATGATGTTTTGTCTGAATTAGATACAAAAAGGCAAGAATATATATTAAATTCTATAAAAGAAGTTCAAACGTTAATTACATGTACTGGAGTTAATAATATAAGAAAATATTTAAATCCTGAAAGTAAGATATTTGAAGTTATGTCAGGTGGAGTAAAAGAAATTACATAGATTCAAATAATACAATTAATTACGGAGGAGGATATGTTATGTTTTTACATTTAGGAGAAAATGTAGTAGTACCCATAAAAGATATTATAGGGATATTTGATATGGAAACTACTATGTATAGCTCAGACACTATCCAATTTTTAAGAATGGCTGAAGAAGATGGTTTTGTAGAGAGGATAACAAAGAATACTGCAAAATCTTTTGTAATTGCTGAGGTGGATAAAAAAAGTAAAATATATCTATCACCAATATCATCGCAAACTTTATGCAAGAGAACAGAAACTGTATATTATGAGCTTTAGAGTAATTTAGGAGGATATACATGGAAATAAATAATGTTTATGACGAGAGTCAAATACAAGTACTTGAAGGACTAGAAGCTGTAAGGAAAAGACCCGGTATGTATATAGGAAGCACTAGTATCCGTGGTCTTCATCACCTTGTTTATGAAATTGTAGATAATAGTATAGATGAGGCATTAGCAGGATTTTGTAAAAATATTAATGTAATCATACACCAAGATAATTCTATAACTGTTATAGATGATGGTCGTGGAATGCCAGTAGGAATACATCATAAAATGAAAATTCCTACTGTAGAAGTTATAATGACGGTGCTTCATGCAGGTGGAAAGTTTGGCGGTGGAGCATATAAAGTATCAGGTGGTCTTCATGGTGTTGGATCATCTGTAGTTAATGCATTGTCTGTTGTTTGTGAAGTAGAAGTTAGAAAAGATGGACATATATGGAAACAAACGTTCGCTAAAGGAAAAACTACAAGCACACTTGTAGATATAGGAACAACTACTGAACATGGAACAAAGGTCTTTTTTACTCCAGATCCAGAAATATTTGAAGAAATTGATTTTGATTTCGAAACACTATCACAAAGATTAAGAGAATTAGCTTTTTTAAATAAAGGATTAAGAATAACTCTAACGGATGAGCGAGATGGTAAGAATCACGAATTTCTGTATGAGGGTGGAATAAAATCCTTTGTAGATTATTTAAACAGAAATAAAGGAACAATTCATGAGACTATATACATGGAAGGAAGCAAAGATGATTATGTTGTTGAAATAGCACTTCAGTATAACGATACATACACAGAAAACATATTTTCTTTTGCTAATAATATAGATACCGTAGAAGGTGGAACACACCTAGTTGGATTCAAGACTGCATTAACAAGAGTAGTAAATGATTATGCTAAAAAATTTGGATTTTTGAAAGATAATGATAAGAATTTATCAGGAGAAGATGTTCGTGAAGGTCTTACAGCGGTTATATCTATAAAGCTTACAGATCCTCAATTTGAAGGTCAAACAAAAACTAAACTTGGAAATAGTGAAGTAAGGGGTATAGTTGACAGTATAGTTGGCGAGGCAATCAGTAATGTTCTAGAAGAAGATCCTCAACTTGGTAAAAGTATAATAGATAAAGGATTAAATGCAGCAAGGGCAAGGGAAGCTGCAAAAAAAGCAAGAGAATTTACAAGACGTAAATCAATCTTAGAAAGTACTACGCTTCCAGGAAAATTATCAGACTGTGCCTCAAAAGATCCTATGGAATGTGAAATATATTTGGTCGAGGGTGATTCAGCTGGTGGTTCAGCGAAACAAGGTCGCGATAGAAAATTCCAAGCAATACTTCCTCTAAAGGGAAAAATAATGAATGTTGAAAAACAAAGAATTGATAAAATGCTTGCTTCACTTGAAATTAGAGCTATGATAACTGCTTTTGGTGCTGGTATAGGTAAAGATTTTGATGTAACGAAAATAAGATATGATCGTATTATTATTATGACAGATGCAGATGTAGATGGAGCACATATTAGGACCTTATTATTAACATTCTTCTACAGATACATGAAAGAATTAGTAGAGGGAGGACACGTATATGTAGCTCAACCTCCATTATTTAAGGTTACTAAAGGTAAGAAAGAGCATTATGTATATACCGAAAAAGAGCTTGAAGCGACACTTGTTGAATTTGGTGGAAAAGATAGTAACACTGATATACAAAGATACAAAGGTCTTGGGGAAATGAATCCAGAACAGCTTTGGGATACAACAATGAACCCTGAGGAAAGAACTCTGCTTCAAGTACATGTTGAGGATGCAATGGCAGCAGATGAAATATTCACTATTCTCATGGGTGATAAAGTAGAGCCACGTCGTGAGTTTATACAGGAGAATGCTAAAGGTGTGCTTAACTTAGATATATAGTTTGGCATTAAAATATTTTGTTTAAAGAGGTGTAACATGATTAATAATCAGGGAAAAATTAAACCTATTGATATAAGGTATGAAATGAAAAAATCTTATATAGATTACGCTATGAGTGTTATTGTAAGTCGTGCTCTTCCAGATGTACGTGATGGACTTAAACCTGTTCATAGAAGAATATTATTTTCTATGCATGAACTAGGATTAACACCAGAGAAGGGATTTAGAAAGTGTGCAAGGATTGTAGGAGATGTTTTAGGTAAGTATCATCCACATGGTGATACTGCGGTATATGGAGCACTCGTTAGAATGGCTCAAGACTTTTCACAAAGATGTACTTTAGTTGAGGGTCATGGCAATTTCGGTTCTGTAGATGGTGATGGAGCAGCTGCAATGAGATATACAGAAGCTAAAATGAGCAAAATTACAACTCAGATGCTTCGCGATATTAATAAAGATACAGTAGATTTTGTTCCTAACTTTGATGGAGAAGAAAAAGAACCATCAGTACTTCCTTCAAGATTTCCGAATCTTTTAGTTAATGGATCAACAGGAATTGCAGTAGGAATGGCAACCAATATACCTCCACATAATTTAATAGAAGTTATAGATGGAGTACTTATGGTTATTGAAGATTCAGAAGTCACTATAAATGATTTAATGACAAAAATAAAAGGACCAGATTTTCCTACAGGTGGAATAATACTCGGACGAGCAGGAATAAAAAGTGCTTATGAAACAGGAAGAGGAAGGATACTTGTAAGGGCTAAAACAGACATTGAAGAAAATAAAGGTAGAAATACAATAATAGTAACAGAGTTGCCTTACCAAGTTAATAAAGCAAAACTTATAGAAGGTATTGCAGACTTAGTAAAAGATAAAAAAATAGATGGAATATCAGATTTAAGAGATGAATCAGATAGAGAAGGTATGCGAATTGTTATAGAACTTAAAAGAGATGCAAATCCTAATATAGTATTAAATAGGTTATTTAAACATACTAGGATGCAAGATACTTTTGGAGTTATAATGATAGCTCTTGTAAATAATGAACCTCAAACTTTAAATCTAAAACAAATTTTAGTTTACTATTTAGAACATCAAAAAGATGTAATAAGAAGAAGAACTCAATTTGATCTTGATAAAGCACTAGCAAGAGCCCATATCTTAGAAGGTTTAAAAATTGCGCTAGATCATATTGACGAAGTAATTCGTTTAATAAGAGCATCAAAGACCATTAGTGAGGCTAAAGAAAGTTTAATGAGTTCATTTGATTTATCTGAAAAACAAGCTACAGCTATTGTTGAAATGAGACTTGGAAGACTCACAGGCCTTGAAAGAGGTAAAATTGAAGATGAGTACAACGAATTAATGAAAACGGTAAATTACTTAAAAGGAATATTAGCGGATGAATTAGTATTGTTAAACATAATTAGGGATGAATTAATAGAAGTTAGAAATAAATATGGTGATACTAGAAGATCATCAATAGAAAAAAATCCATATAGCTTAGATGAGGAAGATTTAATACAAGAGCAAGATATTGTAATAACTTTAACTCATGCAGGATATATAAAGAGACTTCCAGCTGATACTTATAGCGCTCAAAAAAGAGGGGGTAGAGGGATACAGGGTGTTACTACAAAAGAAGATGATTTCGTAGAACATATCTTTATAACTACCACTCATAACAATATTTTATTCTTCACAAATAAGGGAAAATCATTTAAGTTAAAAGCTTATGAGATTCCAGAAGGTGGAAGAACCGCTAAAGGAACAAACTTAATAAATATTATACCACTCGCAAGTGACGAAAAGATTCAAGCAGTTATATGTCTTAAAGAGTTTGCGCAGGATAATTATCTTGTAATGGGAACAAAAAATGGATTAATTAAGAAAACATCATTAGATAAATATTCAGCTATTAGGAAGAATGGTTTAAATGCAATAAACTTAAGAGAAGATGATGAACTAATTGGAGCTGCAATAACTAATGGAGATAGCGAAATGCTATTTGTTACTAGAAATGGTTACTCTATAAGGTTTAGTGAAAAAGATGTAAGAGGTATGGGTAGAACTGCAACTGGGGTTAAGTCATTAACCTTAAGAGAAGAAGATATCGTGGTTTCTATGAATATAGTTACACCTGAAGAAGAACTTTTAGTTATAAGTGAAAATGGATTTGGTAAGAGAACCTTAGTTTCTGAATACTCACTTCAGCATAGAGGTGGTAAGGGAGTAATAACTTATAAGGTATCTGCCAAAACAGGGAAACTCGTTGGGGCTAGAATAGTAAAAGACGGCGACGAAATGATACTTATAAACAGTAATGGTATTGTTATAAGATTAAACGTAGCTGGAATATCGACTACGAGTAGGAATACTATGGGAGTTACTTTAATGAAAAACGGAGATGGAGATAACATTGTAGCTATTGCTAAAATTAATAGCAGTGATGTAATTGATACGGATGAGGAATCTTCTGATGGAGAGACGAATTCCGAAGTTGTACAAGAAGACTCTGCAAAAGATGTCATTAAAGAAGCTTCTGTTAATGAAAATCAGGATATAGATGTAGTAGATAATACGACTGATAAAATAGAAGAATAAAGTTTTAAAGTACTTATTTGAATATATTTCAAATAAGTACTTTTTTTGCTTTGTAAATAACTAACCTAGTGTATCCCAATGCTTAATTTGGAGAAAAACAGAGATATACAAAGAATAAAATAGTATAATCTGTGGAGAAGTAGAATTTTTGTAAACACAGTATCGAATAAATTTGATACAATACATCTTGTCGTTACGAATTAGTAGTAACAACGGTTTAAGTTTAAAGGTTACATAGTTTTCTTAGTTTTAAATAGTATCTTGAAAATAGAAAATATATGTTGACAATCAAAGTAATAACAGATATAATTGTAGAAGTCGTCACATGATGACAAAGCAAATTGGTCTTTGAAAATTAAACAGAGAAATAGGTAAAGAAATGAAATAATATTTTATTTTAACCAGTCAATTACTTTAGTAAAAGTAATATTTTAGTCGTAAGACTAAAAAGTATGTAATGAGCTTGCGTACCAACGTAATGTTGGTGACCAACTTAACAGTTGGCGCAGATTAATTATTTCAACTAAAAAAGTGTAAACTTTTAAATTGAGAGTTTGATCCTGGCTCAGGACGAACGCTGGCGGCGTGCCTAACACATGCAAGTCGAGCGATGCGATCCTTCGGGATCAATTAGCGGCGGACGGGTGAGTAACACGTGGGTAACCTGCCTCAAAGAGGGGAATAGCCTCCCGAAAGGGAGATTAATACCGCATAATATGTTTTGATCGCATGATCTTAACATCAAAGGAATTTTTCGGAATTTCACTTTGAGATGGACCCGCGGCGCATTAGCTAGTTGGTGAGGTAAAGGCCCACCAAGGCAACGATGCGTAGCCGACCTGAGAGGGTGATCGGCCACATTGGAACTGAGACACGGTCCAGACTCCTACGGGAGGCAGCAGTGGGGAATATTGCGCAATGGGGGAAACCCTGACGCAGCAACGCCGCGTGAATGATGAAGGCCTTCGGGTTGTAAAGTTCTGTCTTCTGGGACGATAATGACGGTACCAGAGGAGGAAGCCACGGCTAACTACGTGCCAGCAGCCGCGGTAATACGTAGGTGGCAAGCGTTGTCCGGATTTACTGGGCGTAAAGGATGCGTAGGCGGACATTTAAGTCAGATGTGAAATACCCGAGCTTAACTTGGGTGCTGCATTTGAAACTGGGTGTCTAGAGTGCAGGAGAGGTAAGTGGAATTCCTAGTGTAGCGGTGAAATGCGTAGAGATTAGGAAGAACACCAGTGGCGAAGGCGACTTACTGGACTGTAACTGACGCTGAGGCATGAAAGCGTGGGGAGCAAACAGGATTAGATACCCTGGTAGTCCACGCCGTAAACGATGAATACTAGGTGTCGGGGGTCGAACCTCGGTGCCGCCGTTAACACATTAAGTATTCCGCCTGGGGAGTACGATCGCAAGATTAAAACTCAAAGGAATTGACGGGGGCCCGCACAAGCAGCGGAGCATGTGGTTTAATTCGAAGCAACGCGAAGAACCTTACCTAGACTTGACATCCCTTGCATAACTCAGAGATGAGTGAAGTCCTTCGGGACAAGGTGACAGGTGGTGCATGGTTGTCGTCAGCTCGTGTCGTGAGATGTTGGGTTAAGTCCCGCAACGAGCGCAACCCTTATCATTAGTTGCTACCATTAAGTTGAGCACTCTAGTGAGACTGCCCGGGTTAACCGGGAGGAAGGTGGGGATGACGTCAAATCATCATGCCCCTTATGTCTAGGGCTACACACGTGCTACAATGGTGAGTACAAAGAGATGCAAGACCGCAAGGTGGAGCCAAACTCAAAAACTCATCCCAGTTCGGATTGTAGGCTGCAACTCGCCTACATGAAGCCGGAGTTGCTAGTAATCGCGAATCAGCATGTCGCGGTGAATACGTTCCCGGGCCTTGTACACACCGCCCGTCACACCATGAGAGTTGGTAACACCCGAAGTCCGTGAGGTAACCGTAAGGAGCCAGCGGCCGAAGGTGGGATCGATGATTGGGGTGAAGTCGTAACAAGGTAGCCGTAGGAGAACCTGCGGCTGGATCACCTCCTTTCTAGGGAGTAGATGTATTGACTTCGGTCGATGCAATAGAAGAATTTAATTATTCTTCAAAATATCTATTGTAATTACTCGTTCCTATTTCTCTGTTTAATTTTGAGAGACTAATTATATTAACTTTTAGAAGTTAATTAATTAATAGTTTTTCTTAAAATGTTCTTTGAAAATTGCACAGTGTATAAAGTTATTTTAAAAAGATTTAGATCCACGTGAGTGGTTATAGGTTAATTTATTATGATTTCGCAAAATTAATATTAAGTAACAAAACCGTCTATGCAAATAGACAGAATCAAAGGTCAAGCTACAAAGGGCGCATGGCGAATGCCTTGGCACTAGGAGCCGAAGAAGGACGCGTTAAGCTGCGATAAGCTTTGGGTAGGCGCAAATAGCCTGTGATCCAAAGATTTCCGAATGGGGGAACCCACATAGTAACAACTATGTACTGCATACTGAATAAATAGGTATGCAGAGGTACACCCGGGGAACTGAAACATCTAAGTACCCGGAGGAAGAGAAAGAAATATCGATTTCCTAAGTAGCGGCGAGCGAAAGGGAAAGAGCCCAAACCTAAGTCTTTGACTTAGGGGTTGAGGATAGATCATAAATACTGCAATTCTTTAATTGAAGATAGCTGGAAAGCTGCTCCGCAGAAGGTAATAGGCCTGTAAATGAAAAGGAAGAACAGTCAGATCTAATCCAGAGTACCACGAGACACGTGAAACCTTGTGGGAAGCTGGGAGGACCACCTCCCAAGGCTAAATACTACCTAGTGACCGATAGTGAAGAAGTACCGTGAGGGAAAGGTGAAAAGAACCCCGGAAGGGGAGTGAAATAGAACCTGAAACCGTGTGCCTACAACCGGTCGAAGCACTTTTTATGTGTGACGGCGTGCTTTTTG
Source organism: Clostridium estertheticum (assembly GCF_026650985.1). Taxonomy (GTDB): domain Bacteria; phylum Bacillota; class Clostridia; order Clostridiales; family Clostridiaceae; genus Clostridium_AD; species Clostridium_AD estertheticum_C. The sequence goes on along the minus strand of NZ_CP086239.1, from coordinate 4,070,013 downwards.
TAGAACGAGCCAACGAGTTACGATATGTAGCAAGGTTAAGTACTTAAGGTACGGAGCCGAAGGGAAACCGAGTCTGAATAGGGCGTTCTAGTTGCATGTCGTAGACCCGAAACCGGGTGACCTATCCATGGCCAGGATGAAGCGGAAGTAAAATTCCGTGGAGGTCCGAACCACGTTGGTGTTGAAAAACCATGGGATGAGCTGTGGATAGCGGAGAAATTCCAATCGAACTCGGAGATAGCTGGTTCTCCTCGAAATAGCTTTAGGGCTAGCGTCGATTAATTGAGTAATGGAGGTAGAGCACTGAATGGGCTAGGGGCTGACAACAGTTACTGAACCCTATCAAACTCCGAATGCCATATACTTTTATTTCGGCAGTCAGACTGCGAATGATAAGATCCGTAGTCAAAAGGGAAACAGCCCAGACCATCAGCTAAGGTCCCAAAGTGTAAGTTAAGTGGAAAAGGATGTGGGATTTCTAAGACAACTAGGATGTTGGCTCAGAAGCAGCCACTCATTCAAAGAGTGCGTAATAGCTCACTAGTCAAGAGATCCTGCGCCGAAGATGTCCGGGGCTAAAACTTACCACCGAAGCTATGGGTTTACACAATTGTGTAAGCGGTAGAGGAGCTTTCTGTACTGGCTGAAGTCATACCGTAAGGAGTGGTGGACGGTACAGAAGTGAGAATGTTGGCATGAGTAGCGAGAGTTAAGTGAGAATCTTAACGGTCGAAAACCTAAGGTTTCCTGAGGAAGGCTCGTCCTCTCAGGGTTAGTCGGGACCTAAGCCGAGGCCGAAAGGCGTAGGTGATGGACAATCGGTTGATATTCCGATACCACCAATGGACGTTATTAGAAATGGGATGACGCAGGAGGATAAGATGTGCACACTATTGGATGTGTGTCTAAGCATTTAGGCGGAGCAAGCAGGCAAATCCGTTTGCTCTTAACGCTGAGATGTAATGGGGAAGGCAATTTATTGCTGAAGTATCTGATTCCACGCTGCCAAGAAAAGTCTCTATCGAGGATATTGGTGCCCGTACCGCAAACCGACACAGGTAGGTGAGGAGAGAATCCTAAGACCATCGGAAGAATTACTGTTAAGGAACTCGGCAAATTGACCCCGTAACTTCGGGAGAAGGGGTGCCTACGTAAGTAGGTCGCAGAGAATAGGCCCAAGCAACTGTTTAGCAAAAACACAGGTCTCTGCTAAAGCGAAAGCTGATGTATAGGGGCTGACGCCTGCCCGGTGCTGGAAGGTTAAGGGGATTAGTTAGCTGAGAGCTTGCTCTTGGCGAGGCTATGAACTTAAGCCCCAGTAAACGGCGGCCGTAACTATAACGGTCCTAAGGTAGCGAAATTCCTTGTCGGGTAAGTTCCGACCCGCACGAATGGCGTAATGATTTGGGCACTGTCTCAACAGTACATCCGGCGAAATTGTAGTTCCAGTGAAGATGCTGGATACCCGCGATTGGACGGAAAGACCCCGTAGAGCTTTACTGTAGCTTAGCATTGAATTTCGGTATTGTCTGTACAGGATAGGTGGGAGACTACGATACATGGGCGTCAGCCTGTGTGGAGTCATCCTTGGGATACCACCCTGACAGTACTGAGGTTCTAACTGGAGGCCATGAATCTGGTCACAGGACATTGTTAGGTGGGCAGTTTGACTGGGGCGGTCGCCTCCGAAAGAGTAACGGAGGCGCCCAAAGGTTCCCTCAGCGCGGTTGGAAATCGCGCGAAGAGTGCAAAGGCAGAAGGGAGCCTGACTGCGACACTTACAAGTGGAGCAGGGACGAAAGTCGGGCTTAGTGATCCGGTGGTACCTCGTGGGAGGGCCATCGCTCAACGGATAAAAGCTACCTCGGGGATAACAGGCTGATCTCCCCCAAGAGTCCACATCGACGGGGAGGTTTGGCACCTCGATGTCGGCTCGTCGCATCCTGGGGCTGAAGTAGGTCCCAAGGGTTGGGCTGTTCGCCCATTAAAGCGGCACGCGAGCTGGGTTCAGAACGTCGTGAGACAGTTCGGTCCCTATCCGTCGCGGGCGTAGGAAATTTGAAGGGAGCTGTCCTTAGTACGAGAGGACCGGGATGGACAAACCTCTGGTGCACCAGTTGTCACGCCAGTGGCATCGCTGGGTAGCTATGTTTGGAAGGGATAAACGCTGAAAGCATCTAAGCGTGAAGCCCACCCTAAGATGAGATTTCCCATTACTCGCACGTAAGTGCGATGTAAGTAAGACTCCTGGAAGACCACCAGGTTGATAGGTTAGAGGTGTAAGCATGGTAACATGTTCAGCTGACTAATACTAATAAGTCGAGGGCTTGACCAAGATAAAATAATAAAATGCGAAAACACTGTGCAATTTTGAGAGAATATCTCATAAAATGTATTGACAAGTTAACTATAGCTTGGTATACTTTTATAGTAAGGTTAATACCTTATAAATTTGGTGATTATGGCATGAAGGTAACACCCGTTCCCATACCGAACACGAAGGTTAAGCTTCAATGCGCCGATGGTACTGCAGGGGTGACCTTGTGGAAGAGTAGGTCGTCGCCAGATAAATATGGATCTTTAGCTCAGCTGGTTAGAGCTACCGGCTCATAACCGGTCGGTCCGGGGTTCGAGTCCCTGAAGGTCCACCATATGGGGATATAGCTCAGCTGGGAGAGCACCTGCCTTGCACGCAGGGGGTCAAGGGTTCGATTCCCTTTATCTCCACCAAAAAAACAGTCTAATATAGACTGTTTTTTATTTCGTTAAAAATTAGTTGTAAAGTAATAAATATACTAAATTAAATGGGTAAATTAATAAAAAAGTTTAAATATGAAGGGAGAACTACATTGTCACTATATAGAATAAAGCAGTTTTACAGATCAATAGTTGCTAAACTTAATGATAAAGATGTAGATTTCCTAAAAACTTATTTAAAAACTTATGAATTACAGTTATTTAATAAATTACCTACATATGAACAAAAGCATTGCATAAATGTAGCTAGAGATGTAGAAACAAATTGTAACAAAAGAAAATTACAATCATTTAAATTGATAAAAGTTGCATTGTTACATGATATAGGTAAGATATATAGTACAATGAATCCAATAGATAAAGCTATAATGGTTATATTGCATAAAATAACAAATGGAAAAATTAGAGCATTTAACAAATTTAAAAATGTTAATATGTATTATAATCATGGAGAGATAGGATGTAATTTATTGAAACAATATGGGTATGATGATAGATTTTTATTTTTAATAAAAAATCATCATAACAATAGTATAATAGACGATATAGAATTGAATATATTAAAGGAATGTGATAATAAAAATTAAGAAACTAATAATAGTTTCTTTTTTTATAACCATTTATAATAAATTAAAAAAAATATATATAAATGAAATAGTTTATATATTATAAAACATTTTTAATAACTAGTGAAGAGTGCTAGAATATAATTAAATACATATACTAGGAGGATGAAATGAATTCAAAGGAAAGAAGAGAATATATTAGAAATCTACTAGTTACGAAGGATAATACATATAAAGGCCAGTTTCTAGCAGAGCAATTAGGGGTCACAAGGCAGGTTATTGTAAAGGATATAGCAATTATAAGAGCAGAAGGAGTAAACATAATTGCAACTCCAGAAGGTTATTTGATTCCTAGTGAAGAAAACAATTTTGTACGGAGAGTAATAGCAGTTTCGCATGGGCGTAATGATATATATAATGAGCTTGAATGTATTGTTAAGTTCGGAGGGGTAGTAGAAGATGTAACAGTAGAACACCCTTTATATGGCGAAATAAGAGCAATGATTATGATAAAAACGATTATGGATATCGAAGGATTTACAAAAAATTTCAAAGAATCAAGTGTTCAGCCATTATCATATTTAACTAAAGGTATACATCTGCATACTATAAAGGCGGATAATGAGGAAATTATAGAATCTATTATAAAAGAATTAAAAGAAAAAAATTATTTAATTTCTGATTAGTTTATTTTTGTAATATTAATTTATTTAATAAGGGGAGAGTATTATGGAAAATGTTGCGCTTTTAAAATGCGAACAATATGATGTTGATTTAATAGAAAAAAAGTTGCGAGAAGGATTTGAATTATTGGGTGGAGATGAATTTTTAAGGAAATTAATACCTAAAGATAGTAAAGTACTTTTGAAACCTAACATGTTAAGTGTTGAAAGCAAGGGGTCACCAGTAGTAACTCATTATGCTGTTTTTGAGGCAGTAATTAGAATTGTTAAGGAATATTCAAATCATGTTAGCTTTGGTGATTCACCAGGTTTCGGTGATTCAAGGAAGGCAGCAGAGAAATCTGGTCTTATGGAAGTTGCAGATAGATATGGGGTTAAATTTGAGGATTTTAAAGAATCAGTGCATGTTAGATTAGATAATTCTATTCTATGTAAATCATGGAACGTTGCTAAAGCTGCTTATGACGCAGATGTTGTTATAACGCTTCCAAAGCTTAAAACACATGCTATGGCTTATTATACAGGGGCTGTAAAAAATCAATTTGGATGCATACCGGGAACTCAAAAGGCAACTTGGCATACAAGAATGCCAGATGCAAATAATTTCTGTAAGATGCTTCTGGATTTGAATACCGCTGTAGGGACTAATTTTGCTATCTTAGACGGTATAATTGCGATGGAAGGTAATGGTCCTAAAAGTGGTCAGGCGTATAATTTGAATACTTTAATTATGGGACAAAGCTTAACGGCTGTAGATTCTACTGCAGTTAGGCTTATAGGTTATGACAATCCATTAGATACACCAGTATTAAAAGAAGCATACGATAGCAAGTGGGGAGTAGTGCTTCCAAAGGATATAAACATACTTGGAGAAAAATTAGAGGATATGAAAGCGAAAAACTTTAAACTATGCCGAAAGGGTGGTAATTTTTATTTTATAAACCCGGCTGTAACTAATTTTTTAAGGGGAATGATAGCGCCAAATCCAACACTTATTCAACAAAAATGTATAGGGTGTGGTAGGTGTGCAGAGGTATGTCCAGAAAAGCCAGTGGTGATTACAATGGTGAAAAATGGGGATAAACTAAACCCTAAATGGAATATGAATGAATGCATTAGATGTTTTTGTTGTCAGGAATTATGTCCAGTTGGTGCAATTGAAACAAAATATTCAACTCTAGGAAGATTACTAAAACTAAATAAGAGGTGAATCTTGTGAAAGGGAAAAAAACAATAACAACTATTATCGTGATAATAGTATTTATTATAATTTTCTTAGGTAACATAGTTAATCTAGCCATAAATATTCAATGGTTTAAGGAAGTTGGCTATCTATCTGTATATTTTACTAAGATAACATCAATTTTAAAGTTAATGATACCAGTATTTATAGTAAGTTATATATCAATATGGACATATTATAAAATAATTAAAGGCATTATTTTAAGAAGCAAAAAAGTCGAAGAAAGTAATAAAAATAAAGAAAAGATAAAACGTAGTATTAGTATTCTAATTAATACTATAATTTCTTTTATAATGTCTTTTAGTTTTGCATCTAAATATTGGTATACAATATTACAATTTGCGAGTACTACAAAGTTTAATTCTGTAGATCCATTATTTAAAAAAGATATTTCATTTTTTATATTTAAACTTCCATTAATTGAATCACTATATAAGATGTTTATAACGCTTATTGGGGTCTTAATGATAATTACCATAATAACGTATATTATATTGAGGTCAAAGGATTATATAATGTATCCAAGAAAAAGGAATAATTTTTCTACACTTAAAAAAATTAAGAATATTAGAAACGTAAGAGGTGAATTAACTAAATTTGCAGGAAGGCAGCTTGCCGCTTTATCTTCAATTGTAATACTTTTAGTGTCTTTAGGATATTTAATTAAATCTTGGGATTTAGTATATTCACAAAAAGGAATAGTATTTGGAGCAAGTTATACGGATGTACATGTAACATTAAGGTTTTATGAGGTAATAACGGTAGTATCTTTAATCTCTGCCATAATAACATTTATAAGCATTTTAACATACAAAATAAAACCTATAGTTATATCTATTATTGTGATAACTATTTTAATTATTGGGGAAAATATAACATCAACTGCAGTTCAAAAATTTGAAGTTCAATCAAACGAAAAAACTCTAGAGAAACCTTATATTCAGTACAATATAGATAGTACAAGAAAAGCTTTTAATATAAATAATATAGATGAAATACCATTTGAGATAAAAAATGATTTAACAAAAGAGGATATTAAAGAAAATAAAGATACCGTTAACAATATAAAAGTAAATTCTTATAAGCCAGCGTTAGAATTTTATAACCAATTCCAATATTTAAGATATTATTATGGATTTAATGATATAGATATTGATAGATATAATATTAATGGAAAATACAATCAAGTATTTATAGCACCAAGAGAAGTTAATCTAGATTCGTTAAAAGGTAATTCAAACACTTGGCAGAATAGACATTTAGTTTATACACATGGGTATGGCGTAGTTGTGAGTAAGGTAAATTCTGTAACTAGTGAAGGACAACCAGATTTCATAATTAACAATATACCACTAGAAAATAAAACAAATATAAAGTTAGCTAATCCCAGAATATATTTCGGTGAAAAAACCAATGATTATAGCATTGTTAATACTAAAATTGGAGAGCTTGATTACCCTAAGGGCGGGGAAAACCAAATGAATAGTTATGAAGGCGTGGCTGGCATAAAAATGAATATTTTAAATAGAATTTTATTTGCGATAGATCAAAAAAGTGTCAAGTTTTTATTGTCTGATGATATTACGTCAAATAGTAAAATATTAATTGATAGGAATATACTTGAAAGAGTAAAAAAAATTGCTCCGTTTTTAACATATGATGATGATCCATACATTGTAATAAATGGGGGAAGGTTATATTGGATTATAGATGCATATACAACTTCAAATAGATATCCATATTCACAGCCACAAAATGGGAAAAATTATATAAGAAATTCAGTTAAAGTAGTTATTGATGCATTAGATGGAACTCCTGACTTTTATATAGTTGATAAAAATGATCCTATAGTAAATAGCTATTCAAAAATATTTCCAGAATTATTTAAAAATTTAGAGTCAATTCCAGGTGGTATAAAAGAACACTTTAAATACCCAGAGAGCCTATTTAGTTTGCAATCAAATCTCCTAGAAAAATATCATATAACAGATCCAGAAGTATTTTATAACGGAGATGATGTATGGTCTATAGCAACAAACCAAGACAAAATTGAAGGTAAACAAGAGAAGATTGATGCTTCTTACTTAATAATGAAATTACCAAAGGAAAGTAAGCAAGAAATGGTTTTACTTGAATATTTCAATACTAAAGGTCGAGATAACATGGCATCACTATTTGGAGCAAGAATGGATGGAGATAATTATGGTAAAATGGTCTTATATATATTGCCACCAAAGCAAACAGTGTATAGCCCAGTATTATTTAAGCAACAGATAAATCAAGATACTGTAATATCAAAGGAATTATCACTTTGGAATACCCAAGGGTCTCAGGTTCAATTTGGAGAAACAGTAATTGTACCAATTAAAAATTCTCTGCTTTATGTAGAGCCTATGTATTTGAGGGCTAAGGGGAAAACGAGTATACCAGAGATGAAAAAAGTTATAGTATCTTATGGTGGCAAAATAGTTTTAGATGACAATATAGAATCAGCATTAGAACAAATATTTAATATTTCTGATAGAACTAATATATTAAAATCTGTATACAATTCAGATCTAGATTCTAAAACGTCGGATAATATAAAAATTGCTAAAGATCTATATAATAAGGCAATGGAAGCCAAAGAAAATGGTAAAATGGATGAATATGGAACATATATAAAACTATTAGGTGATGTGCTTAATAAGGTAATTAAATAGAATATATTTAACATGATCTAAAAAGTTTTTATATACTGCGTCGTATGTTTAAAAAAAGGATATAATAACAATGTAAAGAAAAAGTTTAGGTATGCTGGAGGGTTATAATGGATTATGATGTACTTATTTTAGGCGGAGGAATAATTGGATGTGCAGTAGCTTATGAAATTTCAAAATATAATCTTAATATAGCTGTTATTGAAAAAGACTATGATATAGCGGATGATGTAGCATTAATAAATACTGCTATGGTATATAATGGCGTTGAGAGTGAAGACACTTTAACTGCAAAGCTTGAACGTATGGGAAATAAGATGATGGATACTATAAGTGCTAAATTTAATATTCCATTCAAAAGATGTGGTTCTCTAATACTTGCTCAAACTGATGAAGAAGTAGATATAATACAAGGAATATATAATAGAGCAATAGATAGAGGAACAAAGGATGTGCTTATTTTAGACTCTGAATATATATATGAGATGGAACCAAATCTAAATGTAGATATAAAAAAAGCACTATATTCTAAAAATACAGGTGTAATTTGTCCATTTGATTTAGCATTATCCTATGGCGAAGTAGCATTTGATAATGGTGTTAAATTTAAACTAGAAGAAGAAGTAATAGACATCCAAGAGCTAACAAAAGGTTTTAAAGTTATTACCAATAAAAATAAATTAACTTGTAAAATGGTAATAAATACAACACCATCGGAAAATTACAGCATAGGAAATGAAAAAAAAGCTAATGAAAATAAAAAGAAACCTACCATGGATGTAAAAGATATTGATATAGATAATAACGAGGGAACATTGAAATATATACTTTTAGATAATAGTGAGAAAACAAAATATTCTCATGCATTATTTATGATCAATTCTAAGGGTGAGAGGATTTATACACTTCCAAGTATGGAAGGAGATACGGTAGCTGCTATTAGTACAAGAGAGAATGTTAGTTATGATGAAGTAGTAAAAAGGGTGTCTAAGATAACAAGTGTCGTGGATGATATGAATGTTAAAATGTTTTTGGATTGGCCTTTTTTTGAAGATCCAATGGTAATTGATGATAGCAGTATAGATGAGGGACTTATTCAAATCAAAGGAAAACACTATGGCCAAGTTACTATGACACCAGCTATTGCAAGTATTGTATGTGAGAGTGTAGTGAGTAATATGAAGTGCAAACTTAAAAAAGATTTTAATGATAAAAGAAGAGAAAATTATAAATTCCGCGATTTGTGTGATGAAGAGAGAAAAAGAGTTATAGAGCTTGATGAAAAATATGGTAGAATCATATGTGGATGCCAAAAGGTAACTGAAGGTGAAATAGTTGATGCTATACGTAGACCATTAGGGGCAAGAACAGTAGAAGGTGTTAAAAGAAGAACTGGCGCTGCATTTGGAAATTGCCAAGGGGCACATTGCCTAAATAAAGTCGTTTCTATTTTAGCGAGAGAGACTAGTAAAAAAATGACAGAAATAACTAAGGACTCAAAAGACTCTAATATTTTGTTATGTAGAATAAAAGAATTTAATAGTATGTAGGGGATGAGTATACTTGAAAGAAGAAACTAGTTATGACATTAATGAAAATGATGATGTATTAACAACTTTAGTTAGGATAAAAGGTTCGGATTTGTGTAATGTGGTTTCAGTAAAAACGAGTAAACCTATTAATAAGAAGTTATGGATAGAGTGCTCTAAGGCATTGAGTAGAATACATGTGGGGCCACCTATAAAAATAGGAGATGTAGTATGTAAAAATTTACTTAATACTGGAATTGATATTATCTGTACTAAAAATGTCGAGAGAAATAGCTAGTACATATAATTTGACATTAAAAGTTTTTATTGACTTTATAAAAAATTAGATGTAATATTTTATATAAAATAAATGATATTACTTTGAAATTATTAGCATAAAAGTATAATTTAATAAAGTATAAAACCTATGATGAAAATAGTAACAAAATATAAAGGTTAAGAGAGTCAGTGGTTGGTGAAAACTGATACCTTCATTTTTGCGAATCCACTTCCGAGGGACTGTGAGTAGCAGTACGGTATAACCGTTATATTAGATAAAGAGGATTAGATATTTATATTTAATCAAGTAGGGTGGCAACGCGGAGTCTTTCGTCCCTTTTTTTAGGGAAAAAGACTCTTTTTTTATTGTATTTATATTCTAGGTATCTTAATTAAGAATTGATAATGACAAACATTTATAATATATTTAAGGAGGAATAATTATGTTAGATTTAAAGAGAATAAGAAATAATCCGGAAGAAATAAAGGCATTGATGGCAGACAGAGGGGAAAATTTTAAAGTATCATTGATTGATGATGTTGTGTATCTTGATAAAAAAAGAAGAGATATGTTAACAAAGGTAGAAGAGTTAAAAAACAGAAGAAATACTGAATCTGCACTTGTACCAAAAATGAAAAAGAATGGTGAAAGCGTAGAAGAAATAATGGTGGAAATGAAAAAGCTTTCAGATGAAATTAAAAACTATGATGTTGAGTTATCTGAGGTAGATGAGAAAATCAAAAATATAATGTTAAGTATTCCAAATATTCCTAATAAAAACGTGCCACTCGGAAATACAGAAGAAGATAATGTGGAAATAAAAAAATGGGGAGAACCAGCAAATTTTAAATTTGAAACTAAAGCACATTGGGATTTAGGAATAGATAATGATATTTTAGATTTTGAAAGAGGCGGAAAAATTACAGGTTCAAGGTTTACAGTTTATAAAGGCCTTGGAGCAAGACTTGAAAGAGCATTAATAAGCTACTTTTTAGATTTACATGTGGATACAAATGGATATACAGAAATATTGCCTCCATACATGGTTAATAGGCAAAGCATGATTGGTACTGGTCAACTACCTAAATTCGAAGAAGATGCCTTTAAAGTAGCTAATACAGACTATTTCTTAATACCTACAGCTGAGGTGCCGGTTACTAACATATATAGAGACGAAATATTGAATGGTCAGGATCTTCCTATAAAACATGTTGCATATAGTGCTTGTTTTAGACAAGAAGCAGGATCAGCTGGAAGAGATACAAGAGGACTTATAAGGCAACATCAATTTAATAAAGTTGAGCTTCTTAAATTTACAAAACCTGAAGATTCTTATGCGGAACTTGAAAAATTGCTTGCTGATGCAGAATCGGTCCTACAAGGACTTGAACTTCCTTATAGAATAGTTAAGATATGTAAAGGTGATTTAGGATTTACAGCTTCATTTAAATATGATATTGAAGTTTGGATGCCAAGTTATAATAAGTATGTTGAAATATCAAGCTGTAGTAATTTTGAAGATTACCAAGCAAGGCGTGCAAATATTAGATATAAGGACAATAAAAAAGATAAGGCTCAATACATCCATACACTTAATGGATCGGGAGTAGCTGTTGGAAGAGCGTTAGCTGCAGTGCTTGAAAACTACCAAAACGAAGATGGATCAATAACTATACCATCAGTTTTATTAAAATATATGGGAAAAAATACAGTAATATCAAAATAAAAAGATTATTGTATATATAACATAATAAATATACGCTTTAATATTTGATATTAAGGCGTTTTATTTATTATAAAACATATATTTATTGCATGAAATATACAAAAAAAACAATAAATATGTTGACAATTAATATTTATACTGATATAATATATTTTGTTGCTACAATATGGAGGGATGGTCGAGTTGGTTTAAGGCACCGGTCTTGAAAACCGACGTACGTGAAAGCGTACCGTGGGTTCGAATCCCACTTCCTCCACCATTTTAAACAACGTAATATTAAGCCTGGAGAAGTACTCAAGTGGCTAAAGAGGTGCCCCTGCTAAGGGTATAGACTGGGCAACTGGTGCGAGGGTTCAAATCCCTCCTTCTCCACCAGAAACATTTAACGTTTGTTAGATGTTTCTTTTTTTTAGATAACAAATTATATCTAGATTAGATATGTTATGTAATACTATTATAATTTATCGTTAAATAGTAAGACATTTGTTTCATAAATTTAAAATGAAATATAATTATAGTAATAAGATTTAAAAAATATATTGACATGATATAAACATGCTGATATAATAAATCTTGTCGCATAGGACATGGAGGGATGGTCGAGTTGGTTTAAGGCACCGGTCTTGAAAACCGACGTACGTGAAAGCGTACCGTGGGTTCGAATCCCACTTCCTCCACCATTTTATAACGATATGAAATTAAGCCTGGAGAAGTACTCAAGTGGCTAAAGAGGTGCCCCTGCTAAGGGTATAGACTGGGAAACTGGTGCGAGGGTTCAAATCCCTCCTTCTCCACCAAAAACATCTAACATTTGTTAGATGTTTTTATTTTATTATGTGGGATATATATATCTATTTAATTGTTAATTTATTTACAGGTAACTAAAAATATAATTATTATAATAATTAAGGAGAAAATATGTTAAAAGGTAATAAAGTATTACTTAGATGTGTAGAACGAAAAGATCTAGATATATTTTATGATATTTGGTGTAATGAAGATATTAGAAAACTTGATGGTAAATTTAGATTACCTCCATCTAAAGAGGATATATTAAATAATTTCAGTAAATTTGTTAACCTGGATAAGAAATATCTTAGCATTGTAAACGAAAAAGGAATAGTTGTTGGATATATAACATTTAGAGAAAGCAATGAATGTAAAAATGTATATACACTAGGTATAACTATAGATAAAGGCTTTTGGAATAGAGGATATGGACAAGATGCTATAAAAGTATTGCTTCAATATTTGTTTATGAACATGGCTGCGCATAGAGTGGAGTTACAGGTATTGGATTTTAATTTAAGGGCGATTCAATGTTATAAACGATGTGGGTTTATCGTCGAGGGAAAGAAAAGAAAAGCTTGTTTTTCATATGGAAGTTACAGAGATGTAATAGGTATGGGAATTTTGATAGAAGAATTTATGAACATTAATTTGTAAAAAAACTTTACTCTTATCATATAATATGGTAGTATAGTAATGTAGTTTATGCGTTGGTAGCTCAGTTGGATAGAGTAGCTGGCTACGAACCAGTTGGTCGCAGGTTCGACTCCTGTCCGACGCACCATTAAACCCTTACAAACACTAAGTTTGTAAGGGTTTTTATTTTGATCAAAATATATATTTGCCCTCTTATTTGCCCCTTAAAGGATTTTATACATAAAAAAATGAGGGTTATTTTACCCCCGTTGATATATATAGATTATTTAATTTTTGTGAAGCTTTCTTCTTTACTATCCAATACATGGGTATAGGTGTCTAGGGTAATAGAGATACTTGCATGCCCAAGTAGTACCTGTACTGTTTTTGGATCTTCATCTAGCTCAAACAAGCTCGTAGCGAAGGTAATGACTCAGATCGTGGAATTTCATGTCTTGGATGTCCATTTCATTTAGAACTTTTTTAAATCTTTTTAACACATTTGCACTATCTAAATAATTACCAAACATATTACAAAACACAAGCCCATTATCTTGATATAAATTGCCCATTTTAAGTTTTAAAGCCTTTTGAGATAGCTTATAGTGTTTTAGCTTATGTGATTTTAGAGATATTATGCAAGCTACGTTAATAAGATACCACGTACTATAATAGTAGGGGGTATCTTCAATTTACTCTAGAAATATATAATCAGATATTATCATAACTTAAAATTTTAAATTTTATGAAAAATAAATTTAGTTTATATAGGGTATACCCCAGACAATAGCTAATAAATATATTTAAAATAAGGCTATAACTTATATAAATACATACTAAATATTTCGTTTTAAATTTGCATTTTAAATGAACTATTTAGTATTATGATAATAATAGTTATAATATATTTTCATATAGAAAAAAAGGAGGGTGCAAATAATTAATAATCCTTTAGATGGAAAATAACGGTACTAACGCCTAAACAATTACCAAAACTTAACATTTAGAGGGGCTATCATAAATTTTTTTGAAATATTTTTAATAATTCTTAAAGTGTAAAATTTCCACTTAGAGTTGAGAAATACCTTGAATATGTTTTAGCAATGTGCGTATAATGTATATAGAGAAAAGAAAATCATAATAACTATTGCCAATTAGACCGGCTAAGTCAAAATGGCTAAATACATGCAAAAAACGTAAGGCCGCTATCAAAATTTTGTAATACATAATGATTTATATTTTGATATGCCATAGACAATTAAAAAAAAATTAGACACTGGACGGCTAATCCAGTGTCTAATTATTTTTTTTGTGATATATTAATTGGGTTTCATTACTCTGCTAATTTTCTCTATCGGCTAAATAGAGAATTATTGGACAATCAATAACCACTTGGATATATAAATTTAAGTATTAGAAACCTGCTCTGCCAAGTGTTAGACCCAAACATGAAAATATAAGAGCAACTTTCAGATAAGACAATAACGTTCTTGTCTTAGCGTCTTCTACCGAATATTCTAATATTTGAATTAACCCAAGCATTGCTGAGAAAATAAAAATCATAATAACTACCACCTCCATTCGACACAGAGATGCTACCATCAATGATTATACCATTAAAATTAATTTATATAGAGAGTTTTATTACTTTACTTATATAAAATGCGAACTTATACTGTAATTTTATTAATGAGTTGAAAATAAGTGCATCAGAAAACTATAGTTAAATGAGACATTAAAAAAGACAGATAATAGCTTTTATAAACCCACTCAATTGGGTGTAAAAGTGTATCATGTGGTTTAATAGGTTTTGTGATACATATTATAATAAAGTAATAATGTAGTTTTTTATATACTATAATTTATCTTTTGCTATGGCATAAATGAGCAATTGACTACATTAGGGAAGAACGGCAATGTAACATATATGGTAATAACTGTCTTGTGGCTGTTTTTTGCACGAATCGTTGCCGTACCCCATGAACGTCCACACCATTATTTTCTTTCCCTTTAATGTGTCCAAGCCATCACCTCCCGATGGGCATAAGAAAAGCGCCTCCGAAGAGACGCTTTAAAGGATTATATGTTTTACTTCTCGTTACCCAAAGCTGGAATTGGACTCATTCCGCAGCTTCGATTTCTTTTTTAACATCTACTGCAACATCAGCCACTGTAATATAACGCATTTCATTTTCCATACATTCCTGAATCTTTGCCAGCTTTCCATCCATTGATTTATGAATGTTTCTCCCGATCGGACATTCTGGATTCGGATTTTCATGAAAATGAAATATCCCTTCATCATCCACGCAGTCCACCGCTTTATAAATATCATAGAATGAAATCTCGTTAAGACCTCTTGCAAGAGAAATACCGCTCTTTCCCTGACTGATATTGATAATACCGGCTTCCTTAAGGTTTCCCATCACGTTTCTCACGATAACAGGATTTACCCCGATGCTTCCCGCAAGAATGTTGCTGGTCACTTTTTCACTATCGCCTAAATAATCTATCACCACAAGGAGATGAACCCCTATTGTGAATTTGCTTGAAATCTGCATATCAACTTCCTCCTGATTGTAATATAATCCATTACAGGAAACGTGTCAATGCAAAGATTACAATCTTTATGCATTATTCA
Source organism: Clostridium estertheticum (assembly GCF_026650985.1). Taxonomy (GTDB): domain Bacteria; phylum Bacillota; class Clostridia; order Clostridiales; family Clostridiaceae; genus Clostridium_AD; species Clostridium_AD estertheticum_C. The sequence goes on along the minus strand of NZ_CP086239.1, from coordinate 4,054,464 downwards.
CTGACGACACTGATTCTCTCTTTAATGTGTTTTCCGGATGCAATTTCATCAACCATAGAGAGTGCATAATCAGCATAAGAAATAACACTCTCTCCTTTGCTGTTAAGCTTTAATTCTTCGCCGCCAAGAATATATTTTCCGGTTCTTTCGCCATCTGCCTGGAAATCTCCTGCAGGGCTTACATATGTCCATTTTACGTCATTATACTTGCGAAGTTCAGCAAGAGCCTCTTTATGTGCATTCAAAACTGGCATTGCTTCAGCGGGGAACGGTGTAACATCTGCTACGGTTTGTGTATGATCCGGATTTACAAACAGACTTCCGGCACCGCCTACAACCAACAGCCTTTTATCAGTTCCTCTCAGAAGACCAGCTAAATGTTTCACTGCATCAGGGACAACATGAACCGTTTCCGGTGTCCATGCTCCTGCCGCATCAACTACAACATCAAAACCTGCAAGATCTTCCTTGTTGATATCAAAAATGTCCTTGATGAGAGAGTTTTTTGACGCCGTCTTGTTCTCGCCTCTGACAACAGCAGTAACATCCATACCTCTTTCTACCGCTTCCTTAACGATCAGTCTTCCTGCTTTTCCATTTGCCGCTACAACCGCTACTTTCATGATAATATCCTCCATTCATAAAAAATCTACTTGTAACATCATTTGTTACAAGTATAGTATATCAACTACTTTTCAACTTGTCAATAGTGTTATTACAAGTTTTAATCAAAAGCCCCTATGTCTAAAATATTCCTCCATCGTCCAATTTCATTCAGACTATACCGAAGAAAAAACTATGCCGAAAAAACTTCGGTTTTCGTTATTGTTGCTAGCATCAATACTTTTTCTATTGAAGTACCAAATATAAAGGAGGTACTTCAAAATGGAAATTAACACTATCTGCGATGCATTATTAGCTGTGCTAGATAAATCAGATTACCACGAACACACTATCTTTAACTACATAAAAACATGGATGTAATGTCCAACTTTTATATTTTGTTTTTATAAAAATGGATAAATACTTGCATTATCAACGGCTAACATGGTATTTTGAAGTTAGACATAATAGTTAAAAGGTCTATCTTTTGGAATGAGGTGCTTAAATATGATGAAGGAAAATGAAGAGAAAATAAAATATCTTACTCAAGCGGAAATGAAAAAAGTTTTTAAAGTTATAGAAAAAGATAATAGTAAACATGCTTTAAGGAACCTGAATATTTTTAGAGTAGCATATAAATGTGCTTTAAGAGCCTCTGAGGTTGTATAACAAGACTAGAGGTGAAATGTATTGCCACAGGCTTAAAGGGAGCAATAATAACACTATAAGACTAGATCAAGAAACTATTAAGATCTTAAACAAATATATTAGGCAAAGTGAGATTTGCGATAATCAGCATGTTTTGTTTTTAAGCCAGGAGAAAAAACCGATATCTCGCAAGACTTTAGACGTCTTGATGAAGAAATATTGTAACTTAGCTAAAATAAGTGATATAGAAAAGCACCATTTCCATACTTTAAAACATACTGCTGCTGTGCATTTAGCAGAATCCGAAATTGATATAAAAGAGCTGCAATACTATTTGGGCCATAAATCTGTAACAAACACATTAATATATTTTCAATTTACTACAAAGCAGCAGGAAACAATGTATGCTAAACTTCAGAAAAATAATCAGATGGTTTAAATAACTGATTTATAATACATTCAAAGTAAAGAATCAACTCATTATGTTACATTCAAAATGAAATTTTTAAGGAATAAGCAATAGACCCAATGTGAAAGTAACACAATTACTATTGTGTTACTTTCAGAATATTAATATATAGCTAATATGGTCTTGTTGATGTAAATATTAGTTGATATAATCATGACAAGTTATATTGTAAAAATGATAATATAACTTGTCATAAAGATTAATTAGTGGTATATTACAATTAGGAATAAATGGAAGGGAGAATTGGGTTATGAATAAAGAAGAAATTTTAGTGAAAAGCAGACAAGAAAAAAATGATGAAGGTATAGAATATCTAAAGACCAAAGGAAGAGGAATTGGAGTGATAGGATTTATTGCCATAATTATTTTCGTTGTAATTTATAATTTCATAAATGGACTAGATAGTTATTCTGTATTTTCAATTTTTTGGTCATATATTGCTCTGGATGGTTATGGAAAGTATAAGATACTAAAAGAAAAAAAATATTTAACAACCGCGATAGCAGGTATTGTCGCTTCTATTGGATTTTTAATAAGCTATATTTTGACAACAATCTAAGGAAGTGTGATTTATGGATGAAAAATTAATATTAAAAAACAAACTTAAAGTAGCTAGAGCAGAAAATAATTTATCACAAGGAGAATTAGCGGAAATGGTTGGTGTTTCCAGACAAACAATTAGTTCAATAGAAACAGGTCAATTTAATCCAACTGCAAAATTAGCATTGATATTTTGCATTGCATTAGATAAAAAATTCGAAGATTTATTTTACTTTGAATAAGCAATAGAGCCAAAGTGAATGTAACTCAATTGGTATTGTGTTACTTTCAGAATAGCAATACACGCTTAATAAAGTAAACTCACATCTAATGATATGAGTTTACTTGTGTTGACATATATGAATTTGTTTTACCAAAACTGAGTGTAATACGGTTAGTAGCAGCATCTTTGCTATTACTGCAAATATATTTAATAGTAATAACAGTTCAAACCTGACACCATCATTTTTGAATTCTTAGGCATTTCTCTTATTACGTGTACTAAATTACATAAATCACCCACCGCGATTGCTAGACATGCTGAACCTAGTATAAATAGTATAGAGTTAAATGTTATATTATAGTTTGGTATAAATGTCCATACTAACAGAGGTATGACACCAAGAATAACTGCGGGAAGTAAGAGAGTACAAATATAACGTACTTTAGCTATTGAACTACTGGGTGCTAAGCTTATTCCCCAATTAGTGTAATATACTAACACTGTACATTTAGGTGGGAAGCATACCGCATGTAAAAACTCATGAACTGATATAAACGGGAATGCGAGTGCAAATCCTGTTAAGTAACCTACTAAGTTTAAGTTGTATTTCCCTATATAGTTGGATTTTACATAAACACATACTACTATAAAGAAGATGATTGGTATTAACATTACAAAGATGTCTGACTTTCGTTGATTGTTTAGAAACTGAACTGCATTTAAAGGTATTTCGTTTTTAGGAAAAGTGTTTGCTTCGCTTAATTTACCTTTCCATTTTACTTTCATATCTACCACTCCTTCATTAAATTAGGATAGAAATATTTTAAGATTGTAATATAAATATTTATTTAATTATACTACTATTGCCTTATCCAAGAATCAGAATAATATTGATTAAATGAATGAAAAAACGTTAAAAGTTCGTATTACATCAACATAGAGTTCGTTTATTTTTTAGTGAAGTCATTTAAGCCAGGTATATAGCCAAAGTTCGTTTTTTGGATAATTTCACGACGTTTAACAGACCTCTCTAATTAGCCTATACTCTCATTCACGCTTTTACCTTATGCAATAAGGCTCTATTTCAATGCATAAAAGTGGTCTAATTGAGAAAATACACCCCATTTATGCATTATTTATCACTTTTCAAATTACATTTCTTTTCTGCTTCCGTCCATATGAAATAGTTTCATCAAATGTATTTCTTCATAAGCTATAAGAGCTATAGCACTTATTACTAATAAGACCAGTTGTACATTTTGATTATTATTAGCCATTGGTTGAATAATTGACCAAATTCCAAAAATACCATTAATAACTCCAAGTATTAGCATACTAAATCCACTATGTTTTTGTGATACATCCCATGTATCCTGATTTTTCCTTGCCAAGGGTGATTTATACCCCATTACACGATTTATACTTTTTGGTGGATATTTCATTAAAATAAAACCAAAAAATATAAAAAGTACTGCTACTGTTAGAGAACACATACATCTTCACCCCTATATTAATTTATATTTGTTTTGTTATTTTTTATTATACTATAATTACCATAAATACTATATAAAAGATGGAGATACTTCTTGTTAATAATGCAATAAGAGCATACAACATAATAAAGGTTATATTGTATGCTTTTATTTTATTTAAGTTGAATAAGATTTACTAGATAAATAAATAATTATAGGAGTTAAATAGGGCACATACTTAATAGCAGGTGCCTCTAGTATTAATACAAATTTGATCCTTATAGTTTAGGTTAACAGGTACTAGGTTAGCTATAAGGCAATGTTTCTTGTGTTTCTATACTAGCTTCAAAATGCTAACGAAAGTGTGCATACTAAAATTGCAATAATATGCATTTAACAAAACAACTGCTTAGAAAAATTATTGGAATAGTTTTGTTAAACGGATGATGGATTAGCTTTTAATGGAGATGAAATTGAAGTAGAAGGGACAAAAAAATATGGAAAATGAAATAGCGATTTAAATTCAAAGGAGTATATAAATTTTACCCTCTTTATTGCCCCTTATCGGTTATATTTAATAGGTATTATTTAAACTTAGCTAAAAAGTAGAATGACTATATGTAAGGGATTAAAGGCTTTTTAGCATCAATTAAACTTGACTATTACGAACCAGTTGGTCGCAGGTTCGACTCCTGGAAGGCGTACCATAGAAGCCCAGTAACTGTAATGGTTACTGGGCTATGTTTTTTGAAATAGGTACAATAAAGAAATATACAGCAACATAGATAAAATTGAGTTATGATTGTACTAAGCAAAAACCTTGGAAACACTAAGTTTTCAGGGCTTATTTTTTTTGGGGGTTTAACGACATTTCACAAGGAAAGTCTCTCACTATAAGTATTATCACATAATATTTCTTTTATATAAAATAAGATCACTGTATACTATTTTAGGTATACTTATACCGGTATTAATGGAATAATGAAACTATATTGTAAAAATAACGTATATAGTATGGGGGATAAAAAATATCAGTTCATATTTTAAAAAGATTTTTTTAGAAATTTCATCGATGAGATACATTGAAATATTTAAATAGTGTTAAATTAAAAATAATAGGGGGTAGAAATATATGAATAAAAAAATTACAAGTTCAGTGCTAGTTGCGTTAATGATAGCAGGATCAACATCCTTCTCAGCTTTTGCTGCAATGCCTACGGGTACTGTGGTAATAGGAACAAAGGCTTTTGACTTAACTTATGCTAATAACTCAGCAAACGATTCTGAAATCAATGCTGCAATGGTCGATGGTGGATCAGTTTATGTTAAAAATTTTAACGGAGACTGGATTGACAATCTTACAGGATCAAAAGTAGCTGCAAGCATTATACCAGCAGTAACTTATAAAAATGAAAAAGGTACAACTAATTTTGCTGCTTCAGATACAGATACAAATACGGTAGCTACATCAGTGGCGTTAAGTGCTATATCTAATAATCAACTTAAAGAAACATTTAATGGTAAAGTAGCAGATACAAGCAAAGTTGTATTTACAGTTAAAAGAGAAGCGACTCCTGTAACAATGGTTACTACTTGGAATGACGATAAAACAGAAGCTACATTGACCTATGAAAATAACTTACCAGAAGGTACATATACCGTCGGTGTAATGAATAACACTACTGATATTGGATCAAGTACAGTAGCTGTTGCAAAACAGAAAGTATCTAAAATTGAAATATTAGGGGATAAGGTTATTGTAGATCCTCCTATTCTTGTGGGTGCAACTAATTCTTCTAGTGGATTTTGGCCAGGAGATGGTCATGTTTCATACAAAGTACTTGATCAATATGGGGTAGATATTACAGAAAATTCATTAGCATCAAATATTAAGTGGAAAAGTACAATAGGTGCAATTACCGCTTCAAAGGGTTTAATCACAATAAGCATATTAGAGGGAGCCGGATTGAGAGATGTAGGGTATTTGACACAATATCCATCAACAACTATTACAGCTACTGATTCTGATAGTAATGTAAGTCAAAGTAATACACTTAAATTTGTAGATCAAGCATTGACAGTAAATAAAATTAAAAATATAACAAAGAACATAGGTGATAGTTATACATTACCAACAACTGTAACCGCAACTTTAGTTGATAAAACAACTAAAGATTTTGCTGTAATTTGGGATAAAGTGGCGAGCACGAAAGTAGCGGGACAATTTACATTTACAGGTACATTAACAATGGTAGATGGAATTGTTAATACAAATAATGTAACAGCATCAGCTACACTAATAGTAGCCATGCCTACTATTGATAAGACAGATATAACGAGTAAGTTTACTGATGAAAATTTTAAGAGTATTATATATTCGCACATAGGAAAAGCGGCTCCTCAGCCAATACTTGAGTCTGATGTTAAAGACATAAAATCTTTAGATTTGTCTAAAGATGATGTGAGTAGTTTAAACGGAATAGAGTATCTTACATCATTAACTGATTTAAATTGTTCAAATAATGGGTTAACAACATTAGATGTAAGTAAAAATACAGCATTAACTTCTTTAAATTGTGAGTATAATAAACTAACAACTTTAGATGTAAGTAAGAATTCAGTATTAACTTCTTTAGATTGCCAACGTAATAAACTAACAACCTTAAATGTAAATACAGCATTAACTGATTTAAAGTGCGGGTTTAATCTAATAGCAACCTTAGATGTAAGCAAGAATACAGCATTAACTTCTTTAGATTGTGGGTTGAATCAATTAGCAACCTTAAATTTAAATTCAGCGTTAATTAATTTAAATTGTGATTATAATAACTTAACAACACTAGATATAAGTAAGAATACAGCATTAACCTCTTTAGAGTGCAATAACAATAAACTAAAAACCTTAGATATAAGTAAGAACACAGAATTAACTTATTTAGAGTGTGCTCAAAATTATTTAACAACTCTATATTCTATTAAAGATACATGGAATAGTTTCATGTATAGACCTCAGTATATAGATTCACCTGTATATGCTATTACAGATAGTTTGGTCATAACAATTAAAAAATAGAGATTATTGATTAACAAGGATATTCATATTAAGTGAGTATCCTTGTTTTTTTTGCATCAACCGTATTCATATCTTATTAATTAACTATTTATTTTAATTTTAAAACTTTTTAAAGTGCATTGAAAAAGTTTATTTTAAGTGGTATACTAAATTCAAAATGAAAACGTTTAATATTTACAAATCCATGAGACAATAAATTTACAATTAACTTAAAATTAAATAAAAGATGGGGGATGGTTTTAGTGAAGGGAAAAAGAAAAATTAGCAATTCTTTAATTTATGTTTTCGGTGCACTTAGTGGACTTTTGTTTGGTTATGATACAGGAGTTATTTCAGGTGCTATTTTGTTTATTCAAAAACAAATGCACCTTGATTCATGGCAACAAGGCTGGGTTGTTAGCTCTGTATTACTAGGGGCTGTTCTTGGGGCTGCAATTATTGGGCCAATGTCAGATAAATACGGACGTAAGAAATTGATTTTATTATCATCAATTATTTTCTTTATTGGTGCAATTGGATCAGCATTTTCTCCAGGAATTTCGACATTGATTTTATCACGTATTGTTCTTGGTATGGCAGTAGGTGCTTCATCTGCTCTAATTCCAACATACTTAGCTGAATTATCACCTGCGGAAAAACGTGGTTCTGTGTCAAGTTTGTTCCAATTAATGGTAATGAGCGGTATTTTATTAGCTTATATAACTAACTATAGTTTCTCTGATTTGTATGCGGGTTGGCGTTGGATGCTTGGGTTTGCTGCTATTCCAGCCGCAATTCTTTTCCTAGGAGGTCTTGTATTACCAGAAAGTCCTCGTTTTTTAGTTAAAGATGGTAGACTTAATGAAGCACGAGATGTTTTAGAACAAATGAATAAACATAATGAAAGTGCTGTTAATGATGAACTTATCCAGATCAAGAAACAAGCTGGAATGAAAAGTGGCGGAATTAAAGAATTATTTGGTAAATTTGTTCGCCCAGCATTGGTTATTGGTGTTGGACTAGCTATTTTCCAACAGATTATGGGCTGTAATACAGTTCTTTACTATGCACCAACTATATTTACTGAGGTTGGATTTGGTGTTCAAGCGGCTTTACTTGCTCACATCGGAATTGGGATTTTTAACGTTATTGTTACTGTTGTAGCTGTCATGATAATGGATAAAGTTGATCGTAAAAAGATGTTGATTTATGGGTCTATTGGAATGGGAACCTCCTTACTAATTATGAGTTTTTCAATGAAGTTCTCTCATGGGTCATTAACTGCTGCAATTATCTGCGTTATCGCATTAACCGTTTATATTGGTTTTTTCTCAGCTACTTGGGGACCTGTGATGTGGGTAATGATTGGTGAAGTATTCCCTCTAAATATTCGAGGACTCGGCAACTCATTCAGTAGTGTAATTAATTGGGGTGCTAACATGATTGTATCATTAACATTTCCGCCATTACTGAATTTCTTTGGGACTGGTAGTTTGTTCATAGGTTATGGTGTCCTTTGTTTTGTTTCAATATGGTTTGTTAAATCTAAGGTGTTTGAAACGCGTAATCGTTCTCTTGAAGAGATTGAATCTACTCTTAGGGCGCATGCTAGTGAAAACGATAAGCAAAGCATTAGTAGTTAGAAATTAGTAGAACAGCTTTTTCTTATAGCTCTGCTATGGTAATTAAAATATATTTGGCTAAATATAATGAACAAAATTAAGGTATTACATGAATGAAAATATTATGTTATACTATTCAAAGTCAAAACAAATTCAATGCGTTGTACCGACGGTCATATTATCGTCGATACAACGCATTTTTTTAATTTAAGCAAAAGCGAGGAGAAAATTATGGAGAAATGTATGCCTACAAATGCAAAAGAAGGTTTAATTTACGGAGGTGTTATATGTGCATTGACTTGCATTTTTATGGCAACTATGAATATTTGTATTAACATGGGTGGAGTGTCAGGAGAAGCTGTAGCTATATCATTAAAATCAATTCCGTTAGTCTTTATAATTGCAATGATAATTGAGAACTTTATAGTGGGGAAGATAGCTGATAAACTGGTGAATGCTTTTATTTCACCAACAGATAGCTTAAATTCTCATATTATGTTTAGGACATTTTTTACCGTTATTGGTATGTCTATTATTATGACAATTGTGGGAGGAAGTTTAGCAAATGGGTTTAGTCTGGAAGCTATTAAAGAGTTCCCAATTAACTGGCCACGTAATTTTTGTGTAGCTATATTTTTGGAACTGATTATTGTACAGCCTATTGCAAGAACTGTGATGAGAAGAATGCATGAATTTAAAGAAAAATATCAAACAAATAATGGAAATGACAATGAGTTGGATAATAGCTTAGATTAATAGAAACAAAATGTTTTGAGCAATAAACAATTTTCATATATTATGCCCTAAGTAACCACATATCATTAGATGTGGGGCTATTATTTTTATATAAGAGTAGATTGTTTTATCAAATTTAAAAAATATATGTTATGTTAATCAAACAAAGAGGGCAATATATATGATAAACTAATAAGACTAACAAAAGTTAAATGGAAGAAGAGAGGTGTATAAAATGGGATTTATTAACGGCATATTTAATAAAAAAACTCAAAATGTAATAAATGATTATAAAAATAAAACTCCAGAAGATATACAATACATTGATTCATATATAGATATAATTAAACTAGCATTAGTGAAGAATAATATAACTACTGTTGAATTATTTTATTCATTTGATGGTGGAGAATTATTTGATAAGATCAAGGGTGAGAATTCATCTAGCAACATTTTAGTTTTATACAAAGGAGATATTGACAATTTAATTGCAAAAAACGGATATACTAGTGTGTATCACTCAAAACGAGGTAATTACTCTTTAGTTGTTTTTCAACATCAATTTATATATGAAGAGCTATTTGGAGTTGAATTATGGAATGATGGAAGTTCAACACCTGAGAAAATACATGCATTTAACTGTTACATAACAGAAAAAATCAATTATTTTGCAGGAATGAATTGTGAAGTTATGGGTATAGGTGTAGGAAATATCAACAAGAAACAGTATGAAAATTTGATGGAAGATTATCACAATGAAATTAAAATACCTAAGATTAAAACAACCCCAGGTAAAGTAGCAATATATACAGGGATTGCGTCTACAATTGGGGCTGGATTACTTATAGGGTTAAAAATATTGTCTAAAAAAGATAAAAAATAACACAAAAAATTAAATGCTGAAATGACACTTAAATTTAAATTATGGAAAAACAAATGTCGTGAAATTAACTTTCACGACATTTGTTTTAAAAAGATTTACGCACTATACTTATATTATAAAATATTAAACTTTTTCTTATAGGTACTTAAGTGATAAATCATCAAGTTCTGTCTTTATTTTAGAAATACCAAGGTGAGCAGCAATAGGTGAAAAAATATCTATTGTCTCTTTTGCCTTGTCCATCCATTTTTCAGGTTGCATATACTTGAGAGTTCGCATATTGTGAAGACGGTCTGCAAACTTAATTAAGATGACGCGATGGTCTACTTTATTGTCATCTTTATTTATTAAATCCCAACTAATTTTTTTGAATTTGGTAACTTCGTCTACTAATTGAGCTATTTCATTGGAAAATTCATTTGTAAGTTGATTTATTGTCACTAATGTTCCTTCTGATACAATATCATGAAACAGGCCAGCTATAATAGTTTCAGTGTCCGATTCCATTTCTGACAGTATAAGGGCAACACAGAGTGGATGGATGATATATGGTTCACCAGATTTGCGATACTGACCATCATGGGCTTTGTAAGCTAAATGATATGCCTTTTCCACCATGATTAAGTCATCAGAAGAATGATTCTTTTTAAAACTATAAGCCAAGTCCCTATACAATTCCTCTGGTTTAGTAAAGTCAACAGATGATTTCAAAAATGGGTTTGCATTATCTGATTGTATATTTTTTACAGGTTTTGTTGAATTATCAATCATAACATATCTATCTCCTTTTTCGTTAAACATATGGTTTGACATATGAATAGCATAAATCACATGTTGAGTTGGAGTAAAACCAAATTTTTTCTTAAATGCTTTGGAAAATCCACTATGTGTCTTGAAGCCAAATTCTATTGAAACATCAAGTATCTTCTTACCTGCGAATATATATTTTGATGCACAAATAAGCCGACGTTCCCTAACATATTCCATGAGCGACATTCCCATCTGCTCTGTAAAAATTCGTGAAAAATGATATACAGAATATCCAACTTCATTAGCTAGAAGTTCTATTGTCAATTCTTCTTTAATATTTTCTTCGATATATTCAATACACATAAAAATAGCATTTTTATATTTCACTTGGAATCACTCCTTCAACCATGTGTTAATTATAGTATAATCAAATTAATTTTATTTTGCTGTTCCATTTTTGCTAATATAGTTTTATGTTGACAGTTATGCTTAATATATCATATATTATAAATACATATTCGATTTTTAGAATATAGTAAAATTTAATTAGCAGCGAAGATTTTTATAAATTCAATTTAAATGGCTGTAAATTATGTCTGGGGGGAATTGAATATGTTAGTTTGGAAGGATAATTTTTCAATTGGAATGGAAATAATTGATGTTCAACATAAACATTTGTTTGATATAGGGAATCAAGCTTATTTATTATTAGAAAATGGATTAAAGGTTGATAAATATGATGATATAACTTTAATAATAGAAGATTTAGAAAGGTATACTATATATCATTTTAAGTGTGAAGAAGAATATATGCTTAAAATCAATTATTCTGGATATGAAAATCAAAAGAGAGAGCACACTGAATTTATTAATAAAATACATAAAATGCGGTTAGTTGATATCGACAAAGACCAACAGGAAGCTATAGAAGATTTGCTAGCGGTTATCTTTAACTGGCTTATAGATCATATATTAGGTGAAGATAGATTGATAATGGGAATGTAGATTAATAAGAAATCTAAAAAAACACTAGAAAACTAAGGACCCAGTAACTGCAATAGTTACTGGGTTTAATTATTTTTTGAAAATTCATAAGTAAAGGTTTTAATATAGAACTATATCCTTGACGTGAAGGTTATAGTAGCGTAATATATTTCATCGGGGGTGAATTATGGATACAAAATATTATAAAATCGAAGAAGTTGCGACTATTACTGGACTTACGAAAAGAACTTTAAGATATTATGAAGAATTGGAACTTATAATCCCTAAAAGAACAGATGCCTCTTATAGATTATACAGCGAAGAAGACATTGAGAATATTAATAGAATAAAGGAGTTAAGAGAAGGTCTAGGATTCTGCTTAAATGATGTTAAAGTTATTCTGGATTTAGAAAAAGACTTTAAACGAATTTTCAAAGAAAACTTAAAAGATGATATTATGATAAATAAATCTATAAACCTTATTAAAAAACAAATAATATCAATCGAAAAAAAAGAGCTTTCACTTGGTAAATCTAAAGAAAAATTTAAAATAGCGCAAGTAAAGCTTGAAGAATTTCATCGAACAAAACAGGAGGAATAATTTAATGGAAAAAATCAACTACAAATGGACAGCACTATCATGTACTACACTAGGGGCTCTATTTTCAGTTCTTAGTGGGAGTACATTGCTTATAGCACTTCCATCTATTATGAAAGATTTGCACACAAATATGAGTATAGTTACTTGGACTATTATGGGATATATGCTCGTAATGACAATATTGGTTCCTTCAATTGGAAGGATGGCAGATATGGTGGGCAGGAAAAAACTTTATGTCAGTGGATTCGCAGTTTTTACCTTAACATCGATTTTATGTTCAATCTCTCAAACGGGACTTCAACTCTTAGTATTTAGAATGATTCAAGCAGTTGGAGGAGCTCTAATGGTGGCAAATAGTACTGCAATAGTTGCAGATGCTTTCCCTAAAAGAGAACTTGGAAAGGCACTTGGAATAAACAGCATGATAATATGTGTGGCATCAGTTGCTGGACCTATCCTTGGAGGCTTTCTTATAAGTATTAGTTGGAGAAGTATTTTTTATATTAACATCCCAATAGGTATTATTGGAACACTTTGGGCAGCTTTTAAACTTAAAGAGACAAAAGTAACTTTTGAAAAACAAAAGTTTGATATAAATGGTACAGTTGCTTTTTCCGCAGGGATGCTTGCACTACTAACAGCATTAACTTTAGGTGGTTTTAGTGGATGGTTTAATATTTATGTATTAACATTATTTTTAGTGGCAATTATTCTTTTAACATTGTTTGTTAAAATAGAAAATACAGTTGAAGCTCCTATGCTTGATTTAAGGTTACTTAAAACTAGAGTACTTGCCTTTGCATTTGCAGCTAATTTTCTAAATGGCGTTGCAAGAGGAGCAGTAACATTTTTATTAATATTTTACTTACAAGGAGTAAAAGGAGTAGATCCAATGCTCGCTGGGATACTTTTATCACCATTCGCAATAGCTATGATGATTGTGTCACCATTTAGTGGGTGGTTATCAGATAAATATGGCGTAAGGATTTTAAGCTCAGTAGGACTTCTTATTTCCGCTGTAGGACTTGCAGGGCTTATGGTTATAAAGCCTGATACACCTATTGTTGAACTTGTTATATGGATGTCGATTATGGGGTTTGGATCAGGGATGTTCTTTGCACCAAACACAAGTGCAATAATGGGAGGTGTACCTGCAGATAAGAGAGGCATAGCCGCTGGGCTTCGTACAATGCTAACTAATGCTGGAATGGTACTCAGTATTGCAATTTGCATGGCGATTATATCATCTAGTATATCACCTGATGCTATGCAAGCACTTTTCATTGGATCACAAGTAGGTGGTCAAGGAATTGCTACTGGACAATTTATTACAGGCCTTCGAACAGCATTTACACTCTGTTTCGTTTTTAGTTTACTAGCTGCATTTATGTCTTATTTAAGAGGCCCAAATGCAGTATGGGAGGAAGAGGCGGAACAAAAAGAAGATAGAATTTACAATTAAATAAAAAATGTACCTAAACTATAATATGTACCCTGTGGAATAGATTTTTTTAAATATCTATCCCACAGGGTATTTTTATCTTAGATAAAATAACCTAAAGACCTTAAGTAGTAATAACAAATACTCGATAAAGATATTATAGTATATATTTAACAAAGCATCAGAAAGTATATTACAAAGTATGAATTATATGTTAATATGTATTCAAGAATATTTTTAAAGTATAATTAAACATAAATGAGGAGGGACATAATGAGTGTTAAACATTCGGATGTTGTAGAAAAACAGGAAAGCGAAGGTAATAAAAGGGGTATGTCTATAAGGAAAAAAATACCTTTATTTTTCGGAATATTAATAGCTATATCTATGATGACAATTTCTATTTTTACATATATAAAGTCATCACAAATAATATCAAATCAAGATGGGATAAGACAAGCAGTGGATCAATTGGCGAATGGAGTTTATATAATATCAATAATAGTAATTATAATTTCTATATTAATAGGTATAGTTTTATCAAGGTTATTAATAAAACCATTAACAAAGGTAACGATATTAATTGATAAAACCTCTAAATTGGATTTAAGTGATGACGAGGATATAGAAAAATTAACTTTAATAAATGATGAGTTCGGAGATATAGCTAGGACTATAGTTAATATGAGAAAGACATTAAAAGATGTTGTAAAGGATTTAACAGAAGCATCAGAAAATATAAGTAATAATGAACATTCTGTTGAAGAACTTGCGAATACACTAAAAAATAAGGCAGAAGAAAGTTCTAGTGAAACCAAAACATTATCAGCTGGAATGGAAGAAACTGCGGCGACAGCACAAGAAATTTCAACTTCTTCAGGAGAAATGAAAAATATGGTTAGTATAATAGCCAAGAAGGCGTCAGAAGGAACAAGCATAGCTCAAAACATTGTTCAAAAAGCAATGGGAATTACAATGGGCACAACTGGCTCTAAGGAAGAAACGGATAAAATATATGGTAATATAAAAAACAAGTTAGAAGCCGCAATAAATGATTCGAAAGCAGTTGAAGAAATACATGGACTGGCAACATCAATACTTCATATAACTAGCCAAACTAATTTATTAGCTCTAAATGCAGCTATTGAAGCTGCTAGGGCTGGAGAAGCAGGAAGAGGATTTGCTGTAGTGGCAGATGAGGTTAGAAAGCTAGCAGAGCAATCCGGAGATACAGCAGCTAATATTCAAAATGTAGTTAAAGTGGTAAGTGATTCTGTAAAAAATCTATCTGCTAGTTCGCTTAAAATGTTGAATTTTATGGATGAAGAGGTTTCTTTGAATTATGAAATTATTATGGGCACAGGTAAAGAATATACAGATGATGCAGAGAATTTCAATAAATTCATGAAAGAATTTGATGAAACAGCGAAACATTTAAATGAATCAATAAATGGAATTTCAATTGCAATAGATCAGGTAGCGGGTACTGTTAATGAAAGTGTAGAAGGTATATTTAAGATATCAGATAAGAGCATCGATATTGTAAATGAAACGGAAGCAATAAAAAACACTACTGGTGGTAATAAAATTAGTGCAGAAAAATTAAGAAATATAATCTCAAAATTTAAAATGTAATAAAAATAGGACTGAAAGATTATTTCAGTCCTATTTTTTCGCCCATTAATACAGCGGTTTCAAAACCTAATTGTGTTTGAAGTAACAAATTATCGTCAATTTTTACAGCGTTTTTCTTAAATAGTATAATTACCGTGGAGCCACCAAATTTAAAATACCCTTTCTCATCTCCTTTTATAACTCTTGAATCCTCGCTGTAACTTTGAATAATTGTACCTACACATGTTGCACCGACTTCCATATAAATAGTATCTCCAAAATTATCTGAGTGAAAGACACTCCATTCTCTTTTATTTTGACAAAATAATTTATTTATATTTTTTAGAGCAACGGGATTTACAGAATAATAATGACCTTTAATTTTAGTAGTACCTCCGCAAACTCCATTGTCAATAAAATGAAATCTATGATAATCGGTTGGACACAATCTAAAGATTAAGCATGTAGCTTCATTGTATAAATTGTATATTTTATCATCTTGTAGTAGTTCTTTAAGTGAATATGTAAAACCTTTAATTTGAACTATTTTATTTAAGTTAATATTTTCATAAGCAGATATTTTTCCATCACAAGGTGATATTAAAATATTATCATTTTTATCGATTATTCGGGCACCTGGTTTTAATGACCTTATAAAAAACTCATTAAAAGATGGGTATTCATTATAATTCTTAGAATACATAGACATATCAATATCAAGTACCTTGATAAAATTCTTGATTTTTTTAGAACTCATTTTTGTATCGCAATAATAACCGTATAATTTTGAAAAAAGTTTTTTCTTAAGTAGTAATTCAACTAGCCCTTTGCCGGAAGGAGAGGAATAAGACCAATTTAAATATTTTTCACCAGCTACTTTTTCGATCTCATATTTATTTTGTTTTCTATTGTAATATTTAATCATAAAAACACCTCGATTTTAATAGGATTATAGTTTGTTATTATAATTTACCAGATTTTATTATAGAAATTAATAACCAAAAGCCCATGAAGGCTGCGGTTAAAAAACCAGTTATACCAATAATTGTTACATTGTATATTTTAGGACCTATATTAGAATTTAAAACTGTCGAAGATCCTATAATCGTAGAAGAAATAATAAGAGCAGAAACCAATCTATTTATACCTTTGTTTAACTCGCTTATAGGAGTACTTAAATTTTTGTGTTCAAGTTGAAGTTTAGCCCTTCCACTTATTAAACTGTCAGATAATTCTATAATTTTTGAGGGAAGTCTAAATGAATCTTTCATAAATGAATATGAATGGATAAGTAAAGTGTTAAAATCTAAATTAGTTAATATAGAAAATTTATTATTAGCTTTTACATAAGGGATAGCTATATCAATTATTTTTATATCGGGAGCTATGCTTGCGATTACTCCTTCTAAAATTACAAGGGATCTTATTAAGAGTGTAAAATCACGAGGCAGGCGAATATTGTTTTGCCTAGCTATATCAAAAATTTCAGAAAGCATAACAGAAATTTGAATATTATTTAAAGAAGTTGAAAGGTAATTTACAATAAGGTAATCTAAATCTTCATAGAGTTTATTTCTATCGACATATCCCTTTCTTATTCCTATAGTTAAAAGAGCGGAAATCATTTTATTTATGTCATTAAGGGCAATAGCCGATATCATATCATTTAGTGTTGATTTTATGGAGATTGAGAGGTTACCCATAATTCCAAAGTCAATAAAACAAATTTTGCCTTCACGTATAAATATATTTCCAGGATGTGGGTCGCCGTGGAAAAAACCATCTTGTAGGATTTGTTTTAGGTAAGATAAAGCTAATTTTTTACCTAAATCATTAACATCATAATGGCCAATTAAAAGATTTTTTTTATCATCGACTTTAAAACCATAAATTCTTTCCATGGTTATAACCCTAGTGCTTGATAAATCGTGAATAACATAAGGCACGTATAAGAATGTTATATCTTTATTAAAATCTCTAAATTTATCCATATTATTAACTTCGTTGTTAAAATCAACTTCAAGTTCAGTTGTTAAAAGGATCTCGTGAAGCGCTTCTTCTGGGTCAATTAGTGCATCAGCGAATTTTGTTTTAGTGAACTTTACTATGCGAATCAATATAGAAATATCTGTTTTCATCTTTTCAGCAATATCAGGTCGTTGAATCTTTACAACTACTTCGCGACCATCCTTTAAAGTGGCTTTATGTACTTGGGAAATAGATGCAGAGGCTAAAGGTTTTTCATCAAAGGTTTTAAAGCAGTCAGTTGTTGATATTGAAAATTGATCGAAAAATACTTTTTTTACTGTCTCGATGCTTTCTGGAGGGACTCTATCTTGGAGTTTCGAAAGCTCACTTATATAATCAGGCGGTAATAAATCTGGCCTAGTACTTAATATTTGTCCAATCTTTATAAAAGTAGGTCCAAGTTCTTCAAAGGCTTTTCTTAAA
This sequence comes from Clostridium estertheticum, assembly GCF_026650985.1. Classification (GTDB taxonomy): domain Bacteria; phylum Bacillota; class Clostridia; order Clostridiales; family Clostridiaceae; genus Clostridium_AD; species Clostridium_AD estertheticum_C. The sequence goes on along the minus strand of NZ_CP086239.1, from coordinate 4,036,376 downwards.
TTTTCAGGGAGTTTATTTTGTTTATTAAACTTAGAGTCTACAATATATCCAAAGCCATAAGAACCAAGAACTTTAACAATTTTTTTGAATCGATTAACAGAACTTCGTCTCATTTTATACCTCACTTAGATTAGCACCTTCACAGCTACTCATAGCCGTGGGTCTTTTAATATTAATGGCTTCACAAGGTAAATTACATTCTTTATGAAACTTTACGGTTATTGTAATATATAATGACTTTTCAAAAGGAGCAGTTTTTCTTTAAGATATGTATTTAAAAATAAAAGCCCTATATAAAATCAGGACTCTTATTAGATTTGAATTTGTAAAATTATGAGTGACTTGTTTCTAAATTTGCCAATCTTTTATTTACATTTTCAATATCTTCTTTAGTTGCAAAATTCATATCCTTTAGAAGTAAAATCATATCTTCTTTTGTTAAAGTGTTCTTATCTTTTGTCAAAGTGATTTCTTCTTCTTTCTTTTCTTTTACAGTTCGTTTTAGTTCTTCAGATAAACATTTACCCTCATCTAGTGTAAGCTTACCCTTTTGTACGAAATCATCTATTAAATTTGTAGCCTTTTCAAAAGTGTATGCTGCAGAACCTAGTCCAGCGAGAAAAAAATTCTTTATATCATTATTCAATTAAAACACCTCCAATTAATAGTACATAATGTATATTATATACTATTAAGTGGATTAAAATTCTAATAATAGATAAACAGTGTAATATGTATGTCAACATTTTTTAGAATTCATTTTTTAACAGACTATAGGTTGACATATTTATGAAAGTGTAATATTATATTGAGGTAGAAATAAAATATGCACCCATAGCTCAGTTGGATAGAGCGTCCCCCTCCTAAGGGGAAGGCCGGAGGTTCGACTCCTCTTGTGTGCACCAAGAAAACTAGCAAAGGAATCCTTTGCTAGTTTTTTTTATTTGTTATTATTTTAATTTTATATTTATCATTATCATTATATAATCTCAAAATGTATGTAAATATAGTTATATTGAAAATATGTTATTTAAGAAGTATACTATAAGGAATAAAAATAATTATTTATAAAATAAGGGGTTTACATGAAAGAATATTTTATTCATGAAGCATTAAAAGAAGCTAAAAGATCATTATTACTAAATGAAGTGCCTGTAGGTGTGGTAATAGTAAAAGATAATAAAATAATTGCTAGAGCACATAATTTAAGGGAAACAATGCAGGATGCCACTGCCCATGCAGAAGTTTTGGCTATAAAAGAAGCTTGCATAGTTTTAAATAGTTGGAGATTAACAGGATGTGATATGTATGTAACTTTAGAACCATGCCCGATGTGTGCAGGTGCTATATTACAGTCTAGGATAAGCAAACTATATATAGGTATTTTCGATCCTAGTGTAGGAGCTTGTGGTTCCGTCATTAATGTTATTCAAAATGATGACTTAAATCATTGGACAGAAATAAATTGGTTATATAATGAGGAATGTGGTAATTTATTAACTGATTTTTTTAAAGATAAAAGATAGCTTAAAGGAGAAATAATTATGGAAAATAATATAAATAGTAAAGTCTTAGATAAACTTACCAAAATATGCTTATGTAAAGTTATATCAAAGGCTACAATAAAAAAGGCTATAAAAAATGGTGCAAAAACATTAGAAGATGTTCAAAAAGTAACAGGAGCGGGATCAGGTGGATGTAGAGGTCATAGATGTACACCTATGATAGAGGACATTCTAAAACAAGAATTAGAGAAAGAAAACTAAAATAAAGGTAATTTCAAGTTAGGTATTTATATAATAAAAACGAAGCCAATAGGTTTCGTTTTTATTTTTTTTTGAAAGAGTGTATAAACAAATATTTAGTATATTTTATGTGTTTTTAATTATAATAAAAAATAATCTGAAAATAAAATAAATAATAATATTTTTTGTATTGACAACGTTATCATAATATATTAAAATGAACACAAGTGAAAGCAAACGAAGAAAAATAAAATACAAACGAACATTAATATATTAAAATAAAACAAAAGGAAGGATAAATTATATGTTTCCTGAAGAAAGAAAATCAAAAATATTAAATAGCTTGAATAAATATGGAAAAGTAAAAGTGTGCGATTTATCTCAGCAATATGAAGTGTCAGAAGTCACCATTAGACGTGACCTTCAAGAGCTAGAAGAAGATAAAATGATTAAAAGAGTACATGGTGGGGCAGTACTAAATGGGAATACTAAATTTGAACCTACTTTTTCAGAAAAAATAGATAAGTTTTATGATGAGAAAGAATCTATTGGAAAGCTTGCAGCATCAATTATAGTAGATGGAGATACAATAGCACTAGATGCAGGCACAACAACCATTAGCATTGCTAGGCAAATAACAGCTAAAAATATAACTGTTTTAACAAATTCTGTGGATGTAGCCTATGAGCTTGCTAAAAAAAGAGATGTTGAAGTTATTATTACTGGAGGTACACTTAGGTGGGAAACAAGAGCAATGGTAGGACCAGTTGCAGATAATGCACTTAAAAATTTTAGGGTAGATAAGGTCTTTATAGGAACTAATGGTATTTGTATTAGTAATGGTTTAACTACTCCAAATATTATTGAGGCTAACACAAAGCGAGAAATGATGAAAATTGCAGATCAAACTATAGTAGTATGTGATCATACTAAATTTGGAACAGTCTACTTTGCGAAAATAGTCAATTTAGATAGTGTTGATATTATAATTACAGACAATCAAATAGACAACAACATCATTGAAGAGTTTGAAGAAAAGGGCGTAAAAATTATGAAAGCAAAATAATTATGGGGGTGAGTGAATGATAATAACAGTGACATTAAATCCAGCAATAGACAAAACTATTGAAATAGATGACTTTAAAATTGGTAATGTCAATAGAATCTCATCCACAAGAGTTGATGTTGGGGGAAAAGGAATTAATGTATCTAAAGTTATTAAGGAATTAAAGTATAAAAGCTTAGCGTTAGGGTTTGTAGGTGGAACTAGTGGAAATCAAATAAAAGATTATTTAAATGATTCAAACATTAATAATGATTTTTTATCTGTAAATGGAGAAACTAGGACTAATATAAAAATATTTGATAAAGTTAATAACACACATACCGATATAAATGAGAACGGTCCTAGTGTAACGTTAGATGATATCAATAATATAAAAGGTAAGATTATGGAATATTGTGATGAGGAATCTTTAGTAATCCTTTCAGGTAGTGTGCCAATTGGAGCAAGCAGTAGCATATACGGTGATATTATTAAAGATATAAAAAATAAGGGCGGTAAGGTTATATTGGATGCGGATGGCGATATGCTAATGCAGGGAATAAAAGCTGGTCCTTATATAGTGAAACCAAATGTTGAAGAGCTTGAAAAGGCATTTGGCATTAGCATTGATAACGAAGAGAAAATTATTCAAACTGCTAAAAAAATATTAAAGTATGGAGTTAAATTTGTAGTAATTTCGCAAGGATCAGAAGGTTCATTAGTTATAAGTACTGATAAAATCGCAAAGGTAGTTGGCCTAAAGGTAGAAGTTAAAAGTACAGTCGGGGCTGGAGATTCAATGGTTGCGGCAATGGCTGTAGGAACCCAGAACAACTATGGTTTTGAAGAAACTATGAAACTTGCTTGTGCAACCAGTGCTGCTAATGTAATGACTGAGGGGACTCAGACGGGAAGGTTAATTGATATAGAGAAGCTAAAAAAACAAGTTACTATAAAATATCTATAAGAAAGGGTGATTATTAATGAATATAACTGAATTATTAAATGTTAATCTAATTAAACTTGAACTTACTAGCAAAACAAAAGAGGATGTAATTATAGAGATGGCAACAATATTGGATGAAAATGGAAAGTTGCTAGACAAAGATAAATATGTAAAAGCCGTACAAGATAGAGAAAAAGAATTTTCAACAGGAATAGGAATGGGTATAGCAATTCCTCACGGTAAAAGTAGTGGAGTTAAAGAGGCAGCATTAGTATTTGGACGAAGTACTAATGGAATTGATTATCAATCTATGGATGATGAATTAGCTAATATATTCTTTTTAATAGCAGTACCTGAAGAATCAAGTGATGAGCATTTAAAGATATTAAGCCAGATTTCAAGAAAATTAATGCATAAGGATCTAAGAGAGAGCTTAATGAAAGCAAGTAGTCCTGAAGAAATAATTACTTTATTAGAGAAATAGACATTATATGTTTTCTATATTTTTTACAATGATTCAAAAAATATTTGAAAATTAAATTAATAGGGGGAATGTTTATGAAATTCGTAGCAATTACTTCATGTCCAACAGGAATAGCACATACTTATATGGCAGCTGAGGCTCTTTCAATGGCTGGAGAAGAAATGGGTATTGAGATTAAAGTAGAAACTCAGGGGTCTGTAGGAGCAGAGAATCAATTGACAGAAGCTGAAATAAGAGAAGCAAGAGTTGTAATAATTGCGGCTGATACCAATGTTTCAAAGGAACGTTTTGAAGGGAAGACTATAATTGAAGTTGGGGTAAAAGATGCAATTAAAGATGCAAAGGGTCTTATACAGAAAGCAATAGACATAAAATTAGAAGATAAAAACACTTCAAAACAAGGGAGCGAAAAAAAAGAAGAAAAGGTTGAAAGAAAAGGTTTTTATAAGCACCTTATGACAGGGGTTTCTTATATGATTCCTTTTGTAGCAGCGGGAGGTATTTTAATTGCACTTTCTTTTGCTTTTGGAATATATGCATTTAAAGTGCCGGGATCTATAGCTGAAGCCTTAAAGACTATTGGTGGCGGTAATGCCATGGCACTTATGTATCCAATACTTGCAGGGTTTATAGCATTCTCTATAGCAGATAGACCTGGCCTTGTACCGGGTATGGTTGGTGGTATGCTAGCGGCAACGGTAGGTGCTGCATTTCTAGGTGCAATGGCAGCAGGGTTCATAGCTGGTTATACTGTAGTTTTCTTAAAGAAAATAATAAAATTACCAAAATCATTGCAAGGTTTAATGCCAGTTATAATATTGCCAGTTTTATCTACGATGGTAGTAGGACTTGTAATGATATATGTTATTGGAAAACCCGTAAGTGCTTTAACTATGGTAATGTCAAAATACTTAACTAATTTAAGTGGAGCAAACGCAGGACTTCTCGGAATTATTCTTGGTTTAATGATGGCTTTTGATATGGGTGGACCATTTAATAAAGCAGCATATACTTTCGGAGTATCTACTTTAGTGGCAGGACATGCTTCTATGATAATGGCAGCAGTAATGGCGGCAGGAATGACTCCTCCAATAGGAATTGCACTTGCAACAGTAATAGCAAAAAAGAAATTCACATCAGAAGAAAGGGAATCAGGAAAAGCTGCTTGGGCATTAGGGGCTTCATTTATAACTGAAGGTGCAATACCATTTGCTGTAGCAGATCCACTTAAAATCATACCTTCAACAATGGCAGGTGCTGCAGTTGCAGGAGCATTATCTATGATATTTAAGTCGGCTATAATAGCTCCACATGGTGGTATATTTCTCTTATTTATCCCTCATGCAGTTACTAATTTAGGCGGATATATAGTAGCAATACTAGCTGGTGCAATAGTAACTGGAGTTATGGTTTCAATATTAAAGAAGGATGTTGTTTTAAAAGAAGTAAAATAAGTAAGTTATATTAAAATTAATGTATAAAGTCAAATTCACTCCTTAGAAAGCAAATATTTATATTTGCAACTAGGAGTGAATTTTGCGTTTAATTAGAAATTCATCTATAAATTATATAAAAAAGTATTTATGTATATTTATCTTTACTTTTTTAGCATAGTTAGAGACAATAGGGATAAGATTAATTATATATATAAGTAAAAATTATTTAAACTGTATGATAAAGGGGAGATTGATTATGGATCCAATAGCTTTTAATATATTTGGATTAGATATTAGATGGTACGGCATATTTATTGCAATAGGAATGATGGTCGGAATTACATTAGCTAATTTTACTTGTAGGTTAAAAAGCCTTGATTATGATGAGTTTTTAAATATTGTACTAATATCTTTTCCTATGGCTATTATTGGAGCTAGAGCTTATTATGTGATTTTTGAATTTAGTCAATATAAAGATAACTTAATAGGCGTCTTTAATATACGCCAAGGTGGGCTAGCTATTCATGGTGGGATTATATTTGGGATGATAACAGCATATATATATACAAGATATAAAAAAGAGAGTTTGTTAAAATTTGTGGATGTGGCAGCGCCATCTATAATTATCGCTCAAGCTATAGGAAGATGGGGAAATTTCTTTAATAGTGAAGCTCATGGTGGGCCAGTTACTCAGGGATTTATAAGTATATTCCCGAATTTCATACAAAAAGGTATGTTAATAGATGGAGTGTATTATCAACCAACTTTTCTTTATGAATCAATATGGAATGTGGCAGTAGGTCTATTATTAATTTATTTATTAACAAAGGCATTAAAGCGTGGTACAGTCTTTTTCACTTATATAGGATTATATTCTTTAGGGAGATTTTTTATAGAAGGATTAAGAACTGATAGTTTAATGCTAGGGAGTATAAGAATAGCTCAGCTAATAAGCTTATCAGGTATTGCTTTATGGATTATTTTTATTGTTATAAATTATAGAAAAAGAAACTCGCATTATTAATTTAGTTTTTAAATAAGAATAATTAATAATAAGGGTATATATATAAGTAAGGTGTGAAATATTATATAATGTGATATTAATAATATATTAACAAATAGCTATTGAAATTACTATTTATTAATAGTATAATTGTTTATGTTGCACTAATCATGTGTATACAAAAATAATTATACTTTATGGAGAGATGTCCGAGTGGTTTAAGGAGCATGCCTGGAAAGCGTGTGTAGGGGAAACCCTACCGAGGGTTCGAATCCCTCTTTTTCCGCCAGTTTATATTTCCGTACTAGCCGGGGAGTTAGCGGTGCCCTCAACCTGCAATCCGCTACAGCAGGGGTGAATTCCTCGCCAAGGTTATAAAATGTGTGGTCTGACTTATATAAGTGGTGTTGAGAACTGGGCCCCACGCAATGAAAATTCATGAACCCCGTGAGATTCGGAAGGAAGCAGCGGTAAGTGGACACTTTCATGTGCCGTGGACCAACCTGGTTTGAGCTAACTGTATAGGTATCGCGCATAGTTTATTTATCGAAGCGAGGTGTACGGTTTACATAAGAATTATAAGATACCTTTATAGGTATCTTTTTTTTTCATATGAATTAAGACAATATTAATGATATAATTAGGTAAATAAGTGAGTGCAATTATTCTAAAATAAGGTTACAAATTAATAAGTATTTAAAATAAAGTAAATACTATTATTTAAAAGAGGTGAAATTTGTGGCGTATATGGCTTTATATAGAGAGTGGAGACCAAGAACTTTTGGAGATGTAGTAGGCCAAGAGCATGTCACTATAACTTTAAAAAACCAAATAAATAACGAGCGAATAGCTCATGCATATCTTTTGTGTGGTACAAGAGGGACTGGAAAAACTTCAACGGCTAAGATATTAGCCAAAGCAGTTAATTGTTTAAAATCGGATAATGGTGAACCTTGCAACGAATGTGAAATGTGTAAGAAGATAAATGCAGGAACAGCAATAGATGTTACAGAACTTGATGCGGCATCACATAATGGAGTAGATAACATCCGTGATATAATTGAAGATGTTCAGTATCCACCACAAGAGGCTAAGTATAAGGTCTACATTATAGATGAGGTTCATATGTTATCCATAGGGGCAGTTAATGCTTTCCTAAAAACACTAGAGGAGCCACCAAGTAACATAATATTTATATTAGCAACAACTGATCCTCAAAAACTGCCAATAACGATATTGTCAAGATGTCAAAGATTTGATTTTAAGAGAATAAAAAGTTCAGATATATTTGATAGGCTTAGAAAAATAGTTACAGAGCAAGGTGTTTTTGCAGAGGATAATAGTTTGAAATTAATATCAAGGGTCTCTGATGGAGCAATGAGAGATGCTCTAAGTATTCTAGATCAGGCAATATCAATGAATGAAGGCAGTGTAGAGTATGATAATGTTGTAGAAATGTTAGGTCTTGTAACTAACGAAAGTCTTATAAAGCTTTCGGATAGCATAATAGATAGAAATATAGAAACCTCAATAAAGGGGATAAATGATATAGTTTCTAGTGGCAAGGATGTATATGTATTTATAAAAGATATGACTACACATATGAGAAATCTTTTGATGGTTAAGGTAAGTGATAATGCTTATGATATTCTGGATATGTCTAGTGAAAATATAGAGATTTTAAAGAAGCAGGCGGCCGCTATTAGAATAGAAGAAATCATGAGGAACATAAAGATACTTCAGGATGCAGAGCAGCAAGCTAAATGGAGTAAACAAAATAGAATTTATTTAGAGCTTGCAGTTATTAAGATGTGTAAAATTGAATATGATACATCAAAAGAAGTTTTACTAGCTAGGGTAAATAAGTTAGAAAAAATAATAAAACAGGGTAAGATAACTGTTGCATGTGAAAGCATAACAACTAGATCTAATGAAAACAGTGGGTCTAAAATAGAAAATAAGGTAAAGAAAAAAACAGAAATAAGACCAGTGCAAATTCATAATGCTAATTCTAATTTAACAGTGGAAATTGTGAAAAAATCATTTAAAGATATCTTAGATATGTTTAAGACCCGAAGACACATGGTTATATACGCCTCTTTAATGACAGGAGAAATTGTATCTTGTAATGGAGGGGTAATAGAACTTGGTTATGAAAAGCAATATGCCTTTAATAAAATTAGGCTTGAAAAAGAGGAAAACAAAAATGTAATAGAAGAAATATTCTCAGAGCTACTAAAAGAACCAGTAAAAATAAAATATACTATAGAAGCGCAGGAGAAAGAGGAAAAATCACCAGAGGATATATTAAAAGAGACATTTGGAGAAGATATTGTGGAAATATTAGATGAATAGGTATAGAATATTAGACAAATATCTGATAGATACTAGATTAATTAAATCTTTAATTAATCTAAATTACTTATAAAAAATATTTGTTTAATTAATGGAAATTATTATAGTTATTAGTATATAATAATATAGAAAAGCTATAACAAGTTGGTAACATGTATCCATTTAGATTATAAATACTTAACTTTTAGTTGTTAAAAATCTAGAGGAGATAAATATAAAAATAACTTAAATTACAAATATGTAGGAGGTAATTATTATGGCAAAAGGCGGATTTCCAGGTATGGGTGGAAATATGAATAGTTTAATGAAACAAGCTCAAAAATTTCAAAAACAAATGGAAGATATGCAAAAGGATTTAGGAGATAAGAAATTTGAAGCATCTTCTGGTGGTGGAGCAGTAACTGCAGTAGCTAACGGGAAAAGGCAACTTGTTGAAGTGAAAATAAAACCAGAAGTAGTAGATCCAGATGATATTGAAATGCTTGAGGATCTAATTATGAGCGCTTGTAATGAAGCATTGAAGAAGGCCGAAGATGAGTCAAGTAATGAAATGGGTAAGTTAACAGGCGGAATGAATATGCCAGGAATGTTTTAATAAAACAGTTATGAGGTGACTAAATTGGATTTTTATCCAGTAGCAATTGAAAAACTTATAGAAGAATTCGCTAAACTTCCTGGAATAGGGAAAAAGACGGCCCAAAGGCTTGCATTATTTGTACTAAACCTTCCTAAGGAAGAAGTAGATGAGTTTGCTGGTGCACTTATAAATGCCAGAGGAACCATAAAATATTGCTCTGTATGTGGAAGTTTTACAGATACAGATCCATGTTCAATTTGTTCCAATCCTAATAGGGATAAGAGCATTATATGTGTAGTGGAAAATCCTAAAGATATTATGACTATGGAAAAAGTAAGGGAATTTAATGGGGTATATCATGTTCTTCATGGAACGATATCGCCAATGTCAGGACGAGGTCCTGAAGATATAAAATTAAGAGAACTTATAAGAAGAATTAATGGAGAAGTTGAGGAAGTAATAGTAGCAACTAATCCTAATATAGAAGGAGAAGCCACAGCTATGTATATATCTAAAATATTAAAACCATTAGGTGCAAAAGTCACAAGGATCGCACATGGAATTCCAGTTGGCGGCGATTTAGAATATATAGATGAAGTAACTCTTTCTAAAGCCTTAGAAGGAAGAAAAGAAATATAGAATATTACTCCTGTTTTATGTCAATAATTGAGAAAAGATATAAAACAGGAGGTTTTTTATTATGAATAGGAAAAAAATAATTGAAATATTACTGTCAACTACAAAATATACACCGGAGCAGAAAGATATTATTATGCAATTAGAAGAAGCTAAACTTGAATGGGAAAGTTCAAAGGAATATTTTCAAGTAGTAGATGACCCTAAACTTGTAGATTATGCAATTTATAGAGAAGATCAATCTAGAGCTAGATACATATATTTTTTATTAGAGGCTAGAAGAAAAGATGTAACTATAGATGCTAGTTATATGATTGAAGATCTAGATGCTATTAATAAATAGAAGCAAAGATTAAAATAGGGGGAGTTAGGTATGGACGTTGCATTATATTTTTTAATTGGTATAGTAGGTATGCTAATTGTGGTCAAGCTTTTTTCTTGGCCACTGAAAATATTAGTTAAATTAATATTGAATTGCGTTTTTGGTGTCTTACTTTTGCTACTTGCGAACTTCGTAGGAATAACTATTCCAATTAATGCTGTAACGGCAATAATCTCAGGTTTTTTAGGAGTGCCGGGAGTAATATTTATAATAATTTTTCAAAAATTAATGTGATGTTAATATGCTAATGAAGATTTACAGCAATAACGAACTTATAATAGAGTAATACAACTGTTAGTAAATAAAAGTTGTATTACTCTATTTTCTATTTATCAGTAAAATCGTAAAGTCGATTTAGTATTAATAAGGTATAGGTTATATTATATGTGTACTATTAATATTCAAAGATAAAATATTTAATAATAGTATATTTTGGTTTATTAATGTGGATACTTAATATATATAATTGTTAAAATCGTTATGTATGGGGCCTTCTTGTTAGGTGATAGATAGATTGAGCTAAATAACTATCCTGGTGTATCAATATAAGATATATTGAGAGAAGGTTTAAAAATTGAAGAATTTGAAACCTATTTTATTTTAATTACTTAAAAAGATATTATATATAAGACATCTTATGATAGAATACTACATGTTGATGCGTTTGAGCAGCGATAAAGGTAAGACTTGAGAGGTTAACATTTATTGATTTGAGAATATATTTTAATAAATTAAAAAAGTGTTGACAAAACAAGATATACCTAGTAAAATAGTAGAAGTCGTCACATGATGACAAAGCAAATTGGTCTTTGAAAATTAAACAGAGAAATAGGTAAAGAAATGAAATAATATTTTATTTTAACCAGTCAATTACTTTAGTAAAAGTAATATTTTAGTCGTAAGACTAAAAAGTATGTAATGAGCTTGCTAACCAACTTAACAGTTGGCGCAGATTAATTATTTCAACTAAAAAAGTGTAAACTTTTAAATTGAGAGTTTGATCCTGGCTCAGGACGAACGCTGGCGGCGTGCCTAACACATGCAAGTCGAGCGATGCGATCCTTCGGGATCAATTAGCGGCGGACGGGTGAGTAACACGTGGGTAACCTGCCTCAAAGAGGGGAATAGCCTCCCGAAAGGGAGATTAATACCGCATAATATGTTTTGATCGCATGATCTTAACATCAAAGGAATTTTTCGGAATTTCACTTTGAGATGGACCCGCGGCGCATTAGCTAGTTGGTGAGGTAAAGGCCCACCAAGGCAACGATGCGTAGCCGACCTGAGAGGGTGATCGGCCACATTGGAACTGAGACACGGTCCAGACTCCTACGGGAGGCAGCAGTGGGGAATATTGCGCAATGGGGGAAACCCTGACGCAGCAACGCCGCGTGAATGATGAAGGCCTTCGGGTTGTAAAGTTCTGTCTTCTGGGACGATAATGACGGTACCAGAGGAGGAAGCCACGGCTAACTACGTGCCAGCAGCCGCGGTAATACGTAGGTGGCAAGCGTTGTCCGGATTTACTGGGCGTAAAGGATGCGTAGGCGGACATTTAAGTCAGATGTGAAATACCCGAGCTTAACTTGGGTGCTGCATTTGAAACTGGGTGTCTAGAGTGCAGGAGAGGTAAGTGGAATTCCTAGTGTAGCGGTGAAATGCGTAGAGATTAGGAAGAACACCAGTGGCGAAGGCGACTTACTGGACTGTAACTGACGCTGAGGCATGAAAGCGTGGGGAGCAAACAGGATTAGATACCCTGGTAGTCCACGCCGTAAACGATGAATACTAGGTGTCGGGGGTCGAACCTCGGTGCCGCCGTTAACACATTAAGTATTCCGCCTGGGGAGTACGATCGCAAGATTAAAACTCAAAGGAATTGACGGGGGCCCGCACAAGCAGCGGAGCATGTGGTTTAATTCGAAGCAACGCGAAGAACCTTACCTAGACTTGACATCCCTTGCATAACTCAGAGATGAGTGAAGTCCTTCGGGACAAGGTGACAGGTGGTGCATGGTTGTCGTCAGCTCGTGTCGTGAGATGTTGGGTTAAGTCCCGCAACGAGCGCAACCCTTATCATTAGTTGCTACCATTAAGTTGAGCACTCTAGTGAGACTGCCCGGGTTAACCGGGAGGAAGGTGGGGATGACGTCAAATCATCATGCCCCTTATGTCTAGGGCTACACACGTGCTACAATGGTGAGTACAAAGAGATGCAAGACCGCAAGGTGGAGCCAAACTCAAAAACTCATCCCAGTTCGGATTGTAGGCTGCAACTCGCCTACATGAAGCCGGAGTTGCTAGTAATCGCGAATCAGCATGTCGCGGTGAATACGTTCCCGGGCCTTGTACACACCGCCCGTCACACCATGAGAGTTGGTAACACCCGAAGTCCGTGAGGTAACCGTAAGGAGCCAGCGGCCGAAGGTGGGATCGATGATTGGGGTGAAGTCGTAACAAGGTAGCCGTAGGAGAACCTGCGGCTGGATCACCTCCTTTCTAGGGAGTAGATGTATTGACTTCGGTCGATGCAATAGAAGAATTTAATTATTCTTCAAAATATCTATTGTAATTACTCGTTCCTATTTCTCTGTTTAATTTTGAGAGACTAATTATATTAACTCTTAGGAGCTAATTAATGATAGTTTTTCTTAAATGTTCTTTGAAAATTGCACAGTGTATAAAGTTATTTTAAAAAGATTTAGATCCACGTGAGTGGTTATAAGTTAATTTATTATGATTTCGCAAAATTAATATTAAGAAACAAAATCGTCTATGCAAATAGACAGAATCAAAGGTCAAGCTACAAAGGGCGCATGGCGAATGCCTTGGCACTAGGAGCCGAAGAAGGACGCGTTAAGCTGCGATAAGCTTTGGGTAGGCGCAAATAGCCTGTGATCCAAAGATTTCCGAATGGGGGAACCCACATAGTAACAACTATGTACTGCATACTGAATAAATAGGTATGCAGAGGTACACCCGGGGAACTGAAACATCTAAGTACCCGGAGGAAGAGAAAGAAATATCGATTTCCTAAGTAGCGGCGAGCGAAAGGGAAAGAGCCCAAACCTAAGTCTTTGACTTAGGGGTTGAGGATAGATCATAAATACTGCAATTCTTTAATTGAAGATAGCTGGAAAGCTGCTCCGCAGAAGGTAATAGGCCTGTAAATGAAAAGGAAGAACAGTCAGATCTAATCCAGAGTACCACGAGACACGTGAAACCTTGTGGGAAGCTGGGAGGACCACCTCCCAAGGCTAAATACTACCTAGTGACCGATAGTGAAGAAGTACCGTGAGGGAAAGGTGAAAAGAACCCCGGAAGGGGAGTGAAATAGAACCTGAAACCGTGTGCCTACAACCGGTCGAAGCACTTTTTATGTGTGACGGCGTGCTTTTTGTAGAACGAGCCAACGAGTTACGATATGTAGCAAGGTTAAGTACTTAAGGTACGGAGCCGAAGGGAAACCGAGTCTGAATAGGGCGTTCTAGTTGCATGTCGTAGACCCGAAACCGGGTGACCTATCCATGGCCAGGATGAAGCGGAAGTAAAATTCCGTGGAGGTCCGAACCACGTTGGTGTTGAAAAACCATGGGATGAGCTGTGGATAGCGGAGAAATTCCAATCGAACTCGGAGATAGCTGGTTCTCCTCGAAATAGCTTTAGGGCTAGCGTCGATTAATTGAGTAATGGAGGTAGAGCACTGAATGGGCTAGGGGCTGACAACAGTTACTGAACCCTATCAAACTCCGAATGCCATATACTTTTATTTCGGCAGTCAGACTGCGAATGATAAGATCCGTAGTCAAAAGGGAAACAGCCCAGACCATCAGCTAAGGTCCCAAAGTGTAAGTTAAGTGGAAAAGGATGTGGGATTTCTAAGACAACTAGGATGTTGGCTCAGAAGCAGCCACTCATTCAAAGAGTGCGTAATAGCTCACTAGTCAAGAGATCCTGCGCCGAAGATGTCCGGGGCTAAAACTTACCACCGAAGCTATGGGTTTACACAATTGTGTAAGCGGTAGAGGAGCTTTCTGTACTGGCTGAAGTCATACCGTAAGGAGTGGTGGACGGTACAGAAGTGAGAATGTTGGCATGAGTAGCGAGAGTTAAGTGAGAATCTTAACGGTCGAAAACCTAAGGTTTCCTGAGGAAGGCTCGTCCTCTCAGGGTTAGTCGGGACCTAAGCCGAGGCCGAAAGGCGTAGGTGATGGACAATCGGTTGATATTCCGATACCACCAATGGACGTTATTAGAAATGGGATGACGCAGGAGGATAAGATGTGCACACTATTGGATGTGTGTCTAAGCATTTAGGCGGAGCAAGCAGGCAAATCCGTTTGCTCTTAACGCTGAGATGTAATGGGGAAGGCAATTTATTGCTGAAGTATCTGATTCCACGCTGCCAAGAAAAGTCTCTATCGAGGATATTGGTGCCCGTACCGCAAACCGACACAGGTAGGTGAGGAGAGAATCCTAAGACCATCGGAAGAATTACTGTTAAGGAACTCGGCAAATTGACCCCGTAACTTCGGGAGAAGGGGTGCCTACGTAAGTAGGTCGCAGAGAATAGGCCCAAGCAACTGTTTAGCAAAAACACAGGTCTCTGCTAAAGCGAAAGCTGATGTATAGGGGCTGACGCCTGCCCGGTGCTGGAAGGTTAAGGGGATTAGTTAGCTGAGAGCTTGCTCTTGGCGAGGCTATGAACTTAAGCCCCAGTAAACGGCGGCCGTAACTATAACGGTCCTAAGGTAGCGAAATTCCTTGTCGGGTAAGTTCCGACCCGCACGAATGGCGTAATGATTTGGGCACTGTCTCAACAGTACATCCGGCGAAATTGTAGTTCCAGTGAAGATGCTGGATACCCGCGATTGGACGGAAAGACCCCGTAGAGCTTTACTGTAGCTTAGCATTGAATTTCGGTATTGTCTGTACAGGATAGGTGGGAGACTACGATACATGGGCGTCAGCCTGTGTGGAGTCATCCTTGGGATACCACCCTGACAGTACTGAGGTTCTAACTGGAGGCCATGAATCTGGTCACAGGACATTGTTAGGTGGGCAGTTTGACTGGGGCGGTCGCCTCCGAAAGAGTAACGGAGGCGCCCAAAGGTTCCCTCAGCGCGGTTGGAAATCGCGCGAAGAGTGCAAAGGCAGAAGGGAGCCTGACTGCGACACTTACAAGTGGAGCAGGGACGAAAGTCGGGCTTAGTGATCCGGTGGTACCTCGTGGGAGGGCCATCGCTCAACGGATAAAAGCTACCTCGGGGATAACAGGCTGATCTCCCCCAAGAGTCCACATCGACGGGGAGGTTTGGCACCTCGATGTCGGCTCGTCGCATCCTGGGGCTGAAGTAGGTCCCAAGGGTTGGGCTGTTCGCCCATTAAAGCGGCACGCGAGCTGGGTTCAGAACGTCGTGAGACAGTTCGGTCCCTATCCGTCGCGGGCGTAGGAAATTTGAAGGGAGCTGTCCTTAGTACGAGAGGACCGGGATGGACAAACCTCTGGTGCACCAGTTGTCACGCCAGTGGCATCGCTGGGTAGCTATGTTTGGAAGGGATAAACGCTGAAAGCATCTAAGCGTGAAGCCCACCCTAAGATGAGATTTCCCATTACTCGCACGTAAGTGCGATGTAAGTAAGACTCCTGGAAGACCACCAGGTTGATAGGTTAGAGGTGTAAGCATGGTAACATGTTCAGCTGACTAATACTAATAAGTCGAGGGCTTGACCAAGATTACATAAGTAATAATTAATATTAATATTGCGAACTAACTGTGCAATTTTGAGAGAATACTTTTCTATAAAGAAAGTAAAACTTCTCTATATAGAAATGATGATGAGAATATATTTATATAGAATATCCGTAGTCAACGACGGTAGATTCTCAATTATTATTTCTGGGAATAAATCTGGTGATAATGGCCTGAAGGTAACACCCGTTCCCATACCGAACACGAAGGTTAAGCTTCAATGCGCCGATGGTACTGCAGGGGTGACCTTGTGGGAGAGTAGGTTGTCGCCAGGTCAATACTAAAATACTAATATTTTAGTATTTTAGTATTTTTTAAGGCTCCTTGGTCAAGCGGTTAAGACACCACCCTTTCACGGTGGTAACAGGGGTTCAATTCCCCTAGGAGTCACCATAAATATTTGCAGGTGTGGCGGAATTGGCAGACGCACTAGACTTAGGATCTAGCGCCTTCGGGTGTATGGGTTCAACTCCCTTCACCTGCATCATAATTAAGCGGGTATAACTCAATGGTAGAGTGTTAGCCTTCCAAGCTAATTACGAGGGTTCGATTCCCTCTACCCGCTCCATTATATTTAATATGCGTCTTTAGCTCAGTTGGATAGAGCAACGCCCTTCTAAGGCGTGGGCCGGGGGTTCGAATCCCTTAAGACGCACCAAATATTGGGATATCGCCAAGCGGTAAGGCACCACACTTTGACTGTGGCATTCGTAGGTTCAAATCCTGCTATCCCAGCCATTATGGTTTACTAGCTCAGTTGGTAGAGCACATGACTTTTAATCATGGTGTCCGGAGTTCGATTCTCCGGTAAGCCACCAAATTTTTTAGGGCTCCTTGGTCAAGCGGTTAAGACACCACCCTTTCACGGTGGTAACAGGGGTTCAATTCCCCTAGGAGTCATCATAAAAAAGCTCTTGCTTTTAAAGCAAGGGCTTTTTTATTTTATAAAGTAATAATCGAATTTATACATAATACTGTTTTGATTGTGGATAATGTTGATTATTTTCATAAATAAGTGTATATTTATAAAAATGGAGATAAATTTATGATTATAAGTAAAAGAGTAGTTATTGCAGAGTTTATTAGAAGACCAAATAGGTTTGAAGCTTATGTAAATCTTAATGGAAAAGAAATAATAGTACATGTTCCTAATACGGGAAGATGTAAAGAAATATTAGTTCCAGGATCTAAAGTTTTATTAAGAGAAGAGCTTAATCCAAGTAGAAAGACTTTATATGATTTAATTGGGGGATATAAAGGTAATAAAATTATTAACATAGATTCACAAATTCCTAATAAAGTTGTTGATGAAGCGTTAAAAGAGCAAAAGATACAAAAACTTGTAAAATATAATATAATACAGAGGGAAAAAACTTTTGGAAATAGTAGATTTGATTTTAAACTATCTAATAACATGGGTGAGGAGTATTATCTTGAAGTAAAAGGGGTAACATTTGAAGTAGATGCTAAAAGTATGTTTCCAGATGCGCCTACGCAGAGGGGAAAAAAACATTTATTGGAACTTATAGAAGTTAAAAAAATAGGAATAGGAGCTGGAGTGCTATTTCTTATTCAAATGAGTGATATAGAAAATTTCTCTCCTTATGATGAGATGGATGGAGCTTTTGGTGAAGCACTACGATTTGCATACAAAAGTGGTGTAGATATTTTTGTATACGAATGTGAAGTTGGTGAAAATTACATAACCTTAAGCAAATCTGTTGAGATTGTTTTATAATTATAAGATTACTAAGAGGTTTATTGATATTTGTTTTAATTGAATTAAAGCCTAAATAGGATTAAACTAATAACATAGGCATTAAGAGGGGGGAGAATTTGAGATTTATATATTGTCCAATTTGTGGAACAAAATTAATTGAAAAAGATAGTTGGGATGAAGGGGCAGTTCCATATTGCCCTGTTGATGATAATATGTATTTTGACACACCTAAACCATGCGTAGTAGTTGCAGTTATGAAGGGTAAAGAAATCTTACTTCTCAAACAAAATTATACTTTTAAAAATTCAAAGGTATTAGTATCGGGATATGTAACTAATGGAGAATCTGTTGAAGAGACTGTATATAGAGAAGTTAAAGAAGAAACAGGAATAACTGTTGGAAAAATTAAATATTTGGGGAGTGATTATTTAGCTTCTAAAGAAATTATAATGCTAACATTTATGGCTAAGTATGTTGAAGGAAATATAAAGAAATCGCCTGAAGTTGATTGGGCTGATTGGGAAAACATAGATGATGCTATATGTGAAATGAGTGAAGATGAAATAGGTAAGAGAGTTGTAAGAAAATTATTAAAGGAGATTAATTATACTGGCGAAAAGGCTTATAGATGCGATATAAAGTAAAAGTGATTAAATATTGGATAACAAATAGAGGGGAGAGAAATTAAAATGGAAAAAGAAGTTAAAGAAAAAACTATGTATCAAAAAGCGCCTCAGATAACAGGAAATTTGAGGAGACACATGATAGAGCTACCAACGGCTATTAGAGATGCCACTGGGATTGTAATATTTGGTAAAAGATTAAAATCTTTTGTTTTTACTACAGATGTAGCTGTTATAAGAAATACAAACGCTGATGCAATTATTGCAGTATATCCATTTACACCTCAGCCTATAATAACGGAAGCCTTGGTACTTGCTGCTGATGTACCAGTATTTTGTGGTGTTGGAGGAGGAATTACTACTGGGAAGAGAGTAACAAATTTAGCATTAGATGCTGAATTTAAAGGTGCAATGGGGATAGTTGTTAATAGTCCAATATCTAATGAAGTTATAACACAGGTAAGGGAAACTATAGATATTCCAATAATAGTTACAGTTGTATCAGAATTTGAAGACATAGAGGCGCGAATAAGAGCAGGAGCTACTATAATTAATGTTTCAGGCGCTAAAAAAACGGCTTATATAGTTAGTAAAATAAGAGAAAAACATCCTAACTTTCCAATAATTGCAACTGGAGGCCCCAATAATGAAACTATAAGAGAAACTATAAGAGCTGGTGCGAATGCAATTACGTATACGCCACCAATAGTAGCGGATATATTAAATGAAATAATGATTAAGTACAGAACGATTTACAAGACAGAAGATAATGAAAACAATGAAAATAATGAAAATAATATTTAAACTATTGATAAAATAGTTTTAACTAAAACGGTAGGTGATAAAATGGCTGTAGGTGGAGACAATTGTATTCACTGCCCTGAAGCTTTAACAAAACAGTGTAGTGGCGAAGTAACGGATTGTGTATGTAAAAGATGTCCAAGGAATTTAAGACAGTGTTTAACTACGAAGTATTGTAGAGAAACTGAGTCTATAATTAATATAAAAGATTATTGGTGGGAAACCCATTAATAAAATATTTAGATGTTATTTAAATGGTAAAAAAATAACATATGCAAGCTATTAGAACATTTTATGTTTTAGTAGCTTTTTTTATTTAAAATTTTAAAAATTAATTTAAATAATAAAAATGTGAAGAGGGTTTATTTGATGAAGTTAGGGAAATAATAAATAGACATTAACTAAATTTTAAATTTTAGGAGGTTTAATATTATGCCAAATATAGAACAGATGACACATGTAGCAAATAGTTGTAATGGATATGACTCAATAGGAACGGGATTTCAGTCTTCAATAGGTAATGTATATAGTAAAAGTTGTGACAATTGCCAGCATTTAAAAAATAATAAGTGTGAAGTTAATTTGTACGATAAAGTTTTAGCTGGATTAGATCAAGGTTAATATCCCGACTTCGCAGGAGATGATTTAATAGTATATTCCAAATAGAATTTCTAGCATTAACACCATATAACAGATATGCTTTGTTATATGGTGTTCAATTAGATAAAATAAATATTATTGCCTTTATAGGTTTTATACATAGGACTGAATATTATATGTAAATGAATACAATTTTGATATAATATCAAGTAACATAATTATAATCTTTGTTTTTATTACATTGAGAAATATATACTTAAGTGCTAAAATAAGTGTTATAATTCAATAATAATAAAAATATGAATAAAAAATTATAATAATAGAAATTTGGAGGTTGAATATGCATAAAAGATTATTTATACCGGGACCAGTAGAAGTAGCAGAAGATGTACTTCAAAAAATGGCTACTCCTCAAATATCACATAGAGGTAAAGAAGCATCAACATTACAAAGGAACATAAGCGATAAAATGAGAAAGGTATTTAATACTAAAGAAGAAATACTACTTTCAACTAGTTCAGGAAGTGGACTAATGGAAGGTGCTGTTCGTTCATGTACAGCAAAAAGGGCAGCAATATTTTCAGTTGGGGCATTTGGAAACAGATGGTTTCAAATGTGTACTGCGAATGGGGTACCAGCGGATAAATTCGAATCTGAATGGGGCATGCCAACAACTAAAGAAATGATTGAAGAAGTATTACAAACAGGGAAATATGATTTAATAACTATTACTATGAATGAGACTTCAACAGGTCTTATGAATAATATGGAAGATCTTTCATCAGTTTATAAAAAATATCCTGATGTTGTAGTATGCGTAGATACGGTGAGTAATGCTGCTGGAACAGAAGTAAAAGTAGATGATTGGGCGATTGATATTTGTATAACTTCAACTCAAAAATGTTTAGGATTACCTGCAGGAATGTCTATTTGTACATTTTCAAAAAAAGCAGTAGAAAGAGCTAAACAAGTTACAAATAGAGGGGTATATTTCGATTTATTAGGACTATATGAGTGTATACAAAAGAAGGATTATCAATATCCATCTACTCCATCCCTATCACATATGTTTGCTTTAGATTATCAATTAGATAAGATATTAGAAGAAGGATTAGAGAATAGATATGCTAGGCATATAGCTGGTGCCGAGCTTGTTCGCGAATGGGCTAGAAAATACTTCGCAATATTTCCTGATGAAAACTTTCTGTCAAATACAGTAACTGCTATTAAAAACACAAAAGAAATTAATATTTCTGATTTAAACAAGAAATTAGGAGAAAAAGGATTTATGATTTCTAATGGTTATGGAAAGTTAAAAGATAAGACATTTAGAATTGCTCATATGGCTGAAACTACGCCAGAAGAAGTAAAGGGTTTATTGGCAATAATTAATGATATTCTAGGACTTTAATAAATAATAAATAATAAAAAAAATTAAGAATGAAAAATTATATTGTGATTTTTCATTCTTAATTTAACTTTAATGAGGTATAAAACATTTTATGTATAGAGGAGGATTTTAATGATTAGAGTATTAGTTACTGATGGTATGGAAAAAGGTGCAATTGAGGAGTTAAAAAATAAGGGATTTGAAGTTGTTGAAAAATTTTATGAACCAGAATTTTTAGGTGAGGAATTAAAAAACTTTGATGTAATTGTAGTTAGGTCTGCAACAAAGGTTAGAAAGCCAATAATTGATAAAGCAGCAGAATCAGGAAAATTAAAGCTTATAATTCGTGGGGGAGTAGGCGTTGATAACATTGATGTAGTATATGCCGAGGAAAAAGGAATAAAAGTCACTAATACGCCTAATGCAAGTAGTGCATCTGTTGCTGAACTTGCACTTGCACATATGTTTGCGGTATCAAGATTTGTTAATATTTCGAATGTAGCTATGAGACAAGGCACGTGGGACAAGAAAAAATATACTGGTGTAGAGATAGGTGGCAAGACATTAGGGCTAATAGGATTTGGAAGAATATCTAAAGAGTTAGCCAAAAAAGCATCTGCACTTGGTATGACAGTTATATATACAGATATAATAGGGAAAGCTAAGGGTTTTGATGAGTATGAGTACTTAGAGTTAAATGATGTATTAAAAAAATCAGATTATGTATCATTGCATATACCATTTATTAAAGAGAGCGGAGCTACTATAGGAAAAGATCAATTAGCAATGATGAAGGATGGTGCATTTTTAATTAACTGTGCTAGGGGTGGAGTAGTTGATGAGGCTGCTTTAGTAGAAGCGTTAGACAATGGTAAATTAGCAGGAGCTGGTGTGGACGTTTATGTTGAGGAACCAACAAAAAATGAAGCTTTAGTTAATCATCCAAAAGTTTCTGTAACACCACATATAGGGGCTGCTACAAAGGAAGCTCAAACAAGAATAGGTACTGAAATAATGGAAATTATTATTAACTTTTTCAAATAAAATGATTGATCACGGGAGGAACAATTATGGCTATAGTAAGGCCTTTTAAAGCATACAGACCACAATTAGATTTAGTAGAAAAAGTAGCAGCTCTTCCTTATGATGTTATGGATAGTGAAGAGGCCAGAGAAATGGTAAAGGGGAAACCTTATTCATTTTTACATGTTGATAAAGCAGAGGTAGATTTACCAAAAGGTATAGATGTACACGATAAGCAAGTTTATTTAAAGGCTAGAGAAAATCTTCAAAAGATGATTAGTGATAAAGTATATATTCAAGATGAAAAACCATGCATGTACATTTATAGACAAATAATGGATGGAAGGTCTCAAACAGGTATAGTTGCTTGTGCATCAATAGATGATTATATTAAAGACACAATTAAAAAACATGAGTTAACAAGAGCGGATAAAGAGCTTGATAGATTTAATCATGTTGATTATACAAACTGTAATACTGGTCCAATATTCTTAACATATAGACATAAAGATGAAGTAGATGGTATAGTAAAAAATTGGACTGAAACAAAATCTCCATTATATGATTATAAATCAGAAGACGGTGTGTCACAAATCATTTGGGTTATTAATGAGGAAGCTATTATAAATAAACTATCTGATATATTCGTAAAGATCGACTATTTATATATAGCCGACGGACATCATAGATCAGCTTCTGCTGTCAAAGTCGGATTAAAGCGAAGAAAAGATAAGCTATCCTATACTGGTGATGAGGAATTTAACTACTTCTTATCGGTTATATTTCCAGATAATGATTTATATGTAATGGACTATAATCGAGTGGTTGCAGATTTGTTTGGAAACTCTTTCGATGAATTTATGAATAAAGTTTCTGAGAAATTTAATATTACGACCTTTGATGGTATTGGTCAATTTAAGCCAAAAGTACAAAGGACATATGGGATGTTTTTAGAGGGAAAATGGTATAAATTAGAGGCTAAAGAAGGAACTTTTAATTTGAATGATCCAGTAGAAAGATTAGATGTATCAATTTTGCAGAAGAATTTATTAAATCCGATTCTAGGAATCGATGACCCAACAACAAACTCTAGAATTGATTTTGTAGGTGGTATCAGAGGGCTTGGGGAACTTGAAAGAAGAGTTAGGTGTGGTATGAAAGTTGCATTTTCTATGTGTCCTACAACTATGGACGATCTTATCGATATAGCGAATGCAGGCGAAACAATGCCTCCTAAATCAACTTGGTTTGAACCAAAATTACAAAGTGGAATATTTGTACATGAATTATAATTTTATGTAATGGTAAAAATGAACTGTTCAAATAATTATAAAGGCCACGCATATGCGTGGTCTTTATAATTATTTGGGGTATAATTAGATGATGATATCAAATTATTATTAATTAATAAATAAGAAAGTAATAAAAAGTATAAAACATTTACAATAAAATATATTTTGAAGGAGAAAAAACATATGCCACAGCATGCATTGTCAAGAACAGAGTTACTTATAGGCATGGATAGCCTAAATAAGTTAAAAGAGAGTAAGGTAGTAGTATTTGGGATAGGTGGAGTTGGTAGTTATACCGTCGAAGCATTAGTAAGAGCAGGCATTGGAAAAATAGTATTAATAGATGATGATACAATATGTTTAACAAATTTAAATAGGCAAATTCATGCTACATATAAAACTATAGGTAAAAGTAAGGTTTTAGTAATGAAGGATAGAATACTCGAAATAAATCCTAAGTGTGAAGTTATTACTTATGAAACATTTGTGACAGCAGATAATATGGGAGATATAATTACTGAAGATACAGATTATGTAGTAGATGCTATTGATACTGTAGCTTCAAAAATATCTTTAGTTGAGTATTGCACGAAGCAGGGCATTAAAATTATATGCTGCCTTGGAACAGGTAATAAATTGGACCCAACTTTATTTAGAGTTGTAGATATTTATGATACAAAAGTATGTCCGCTTGCAAGGGTTATGAGGCAGGAACTTAGGAAGAGAAATATCGACAAATTAAAGGTGGTTTATTCACAGGAAGTTCCTATAAAACCAAAGTCAGACGAGGTTATAACATGTAAAGAAGGTTGTGTATGTACCGGGGGTTCAAAGAAATGTGCTATGAAAAGACAGATCCCGGGTAGTATATCTTTTGTTCCACCAGTGGCAGGAATGATAATTGGTGGTGAAGTGATTAAGGATTTAATAAAAAAGGTTAATATTTAATAGTTTTATTATGAGAAATAAACAAGGGTGTAAGTTTAAGCACCTTTTGTTATTTTTGTTAATGAATATATTTATGATCTAAATTACTATTATTGTAGACAAAGGGGTTAAAAATGAACAAAGGTAAGTATGTTAATTTAGAAGCTTTAAAGGGTAACGAGAGAGAGTATATTATAAAAGATAATAATTATATTATACTGGGAAGAATATTTATAGTTGAATTAGATAAAGAAAACAAGTTTTGCCAATTTAGAATAAAATTTCATAAACATACCAATGGAAGTTACGAGTATTTAAAAGATACATTAAATCTCATGCTGAATATTTTGTTTAAAAACATGGGAATAAACAAAGTGGATGTTATTGCTGATGAAAATATAAATGTAAGTGCATTTACTGATCTAGGATTTGAATTAGAGGGTATAATAACTGATAGTGTGGTAAATAAATCCGATTATCAATCAGAAGTGATGTTTGGTATAAACGCCTTTAGATTTAATAAGAATTTAATAAGGAGGGATTTAGATATTAAAGGTAGGAATATTAGTATTCGGGCATTGACTCCAGGGGATGCGAAAGAGGTATTAGAGTTTCATTTAAGGAATAGACAATATTTGAGTTGTTTTGAACCGGTTAGGGATGAAACATTTTATACTTTAGACAATCAAAAACGTACTTTAACAGAGGGTTATAAACAATTTTTAAATGGTAGTGGTGTTAATTTTGGAATATATAAGGATAAGAAACTTATTGGGAAAATAAGAATATCGAATATAGTTATTGGTGTTTTTAAAAATGCCTTTATAGGATATTCTATGGATGAGGAAGAACAAAATAAGGGATATATGAAGGAGGCTGTTAAACTTGTAGTAACATATGCATTTGAGGAATTAGAATTACATAGAGTCGAAGCTAGTACTTTGATAAATAATGAAAAGTCACAAAGAGTTTTAAAAAATTGTGGATTTAAGGAACTTGGTATAAGTGAAAAATATTTATACATTAATGGTGAATGGAGAGATCACATGGTTTTTTATAAGGTGAAAAATATTTAATTAACTAAATATAATTCAAATCATATCTTGATTGCAGTGGAAACTTTGAATTTATGTTAATAGATGTGTATACTAGTCCTAGTGTATCAACATGAGAGAAACGTAGAATAAGTAAGAAAATAAGATTATTATGTACTTATGTTGTCTTAAATAATATATACCATAAAACGGATAAAAATAATTATGATAAGATATTACATGTTGATGCTGTTTTGCAATGAAACATTAATCAAAATAGTAAAAAACTTAATTTTAAAAAAGTAAAATACTATTGACAAACGATTAAACAACAGATATAATAGTAGAAGTCGTCACATGATGACAAAGCAAATTGGTCTTTGAAAATTAAACAGAGAAATAGGTAAAGAAATAAAATAATATTTTATTTTAACCAGTCAATTACTTTAGTAAAAGTAATATTTTAGTCGTAAGACTAAAAAGTATGTAATGAGCTTGCTAACCAACTTAACAGTTGGCGCAGATTAATTATTTCAACTAAAAAAGTGTAAACTTTTAAATTGAGAGTTTGATCCTGGCTCAGGACGAACGCTGGCGGCGTGCCTAACACATGCAAGTCGAGCGATGCGATCCTTCGGGATCAATTAGCGGCGGACGGGTGAGTAACACGTGGGTAACCTGCCTCAAAGAGGGGAATAGCCTCCCGAAAGGGAGATTAATACCGCATAATATGTTTTGATCGCATGATCTTAACATCAAAGGAATTTTTCGGAATTTCACTTTGAGATGGACCCGCGGCGCATTAGCTAGTTGGTGAGGTAAAGGCCCACCAAGGCAACGATGCGTAGCCGACCTGAGAGGGTGATCGGCCACATTGGAACTGAGACACGGTCCAGACTCCTACGGGAGGCAGCAGTGGGGAATATTGCGCAATGGGGGAAACCCTGACGCAGCAACGCCGCGTGAATGATGAAGGCCTTCGGGTTGTAAAGTTCTGTCTTCTGGGACGATAATGACGGTACCAGAGGAGGAAGCCACGGCTAACTACGTGCCAGCAGCCGCGGTAATACGTAGGTGGCAAGCGTTGTCCGGATTTACTGGGCGTAAAGGATGCGTAGGCGGACATTTAAGTCAGATGTGAAATACCCGAGCTTAACTTGGGTGCTGCATTTGAAACTGGGTGTCTAGAGTGCAGGAGAGGTAAGTGGAATTCCTAGTGTAGCGGTGAAATGCGTAGAGATTAGGAAGAACACCAGTGGCGAAGGCGACTTACTGGACTGTAACTGACGCTGAGGCATGAAAGCGTGGGGAGCAAACAGGATTAGATACCCTGGTAGTCCACGCCGTAAACGATGAATACTAGGTGTCGGGGGTCGAACCTCGGTGCCGCCGTTAACACATTAAGTATTCCGCCTGGGGAGTACGATCGCAAGATTAAAACTCAAAGGAATTGACGGGGGCCCGCACAAGCAGCGGAGCATGTGGTTTAATTCGAAGCAACGCGAAGAACCTTACCTAGACTTGACATCCCTTGCATAACTCAGAGATGAGTGAAGTCCTTCGGGACAAGGTGACAGGTGGTGCATGGTTGTCGTCAGCTCGTGTCGTGAGATGTTGGGTTAAGTCCCGCAACGAGCGCAACCCTTATCATTAGTTGCTACCATTAAGTTGAGCACTCTAGTGAGACTGCCCGGGTTAACCGGGAGGAAGGTGGGGATGACGTCAAATCATCATGCCCCTTATGTCTAGGGCTACACACGTGCTACAATGGTGAGTACAAAGAGATGCAAGACCGCAAGGTGGAGCCAAACTCAAAAACTCATCCCAGTTCGGATTGTAGGCTGCAACTCGCCTACATGAAGCCGGAGTTGCTAGTAATCGCGAATCAGCATGTCGCGGTGAATACGTTCCCGGGCCTTGTACACACCGCCCGTCACACCATGAGAGTTGGTAACACCCGAAGTCCGTGAGGTAACCGTAAGGAGCCAGCGGCCGAAGGTGGGATCGATGATTGGGGTGAAGTCGTAACAAGGTAGCCGTAGGAGAACCTGCGGCTGGATCACCTCCTTTCTAGGGAGTAGATATAGAGACTTCGGTCTTTATAATAGAAGAATTTAATTATTCTTCAAAATATCTATTGTAATTACTCGTTCCTATTTCTCTGTTTAATTTTGAGAGACTAATTATATTAACTCTTAGGAGTCAATTAATTAATAGTTTTTCTTAAAATGTTCTTTGAAAATTGCACAGTGTATAAAGTTATTTTAAAAAGATTTAGATCCACCTTGCGTATTGTAAAATACGAGTAAGTGGTTATAAGTTAATTTATTATGATTTCGCAAAATTAATATTAAGTAACAAGACGTCTATGTAAATAGACAGAATCAAAGGTCAAGCTACAAAGGGCGCATGGCGAATGCCTTGGCACTAGGAGCCGAAGAAGGACGCGTTAAGCTGCGATAAGCTTTGGGTAGGCGCAAATAGCCTGTGATCCAAAGATTTCCGAATGGGGGAACCCACATAGTAACAACTATGTACTGCATACTGAATAAATAGGTATGCAGAGGTACACCCGGGGAACTGAAACATCTAAGTACCCGGAGGAAGAGAAAGAAATATCGATTTCCTAAGTAGCGGCGAGCGAAAGGGAAAGAGCCCAAACCTAAGTCTTTGACTTAGGGGTTGAGGATAGATCATAAATACTGCAATTCTTTAATTGAAGATAGCTGGAAAGCTGCTCCGCAGAAGGTAATAGGCCTGTAAATGAAAAGGAAGAACAGTCAGATCTAATCCAGAGTACCACGAGACACGTGAAACCTTGTGGGAAGCTGGGAGGACCACCTCCCAAGGCTAAATACTACCTAGTGACCGATAGTGAAGAAGTACCGTGAGGGAAAGGTGAAAAGAACCCCGGAAGGGGAGTGAAATAGAACCTGAAACCGTGTGCCTACAACCGGTCGAAGCACTTTTTATGTGTGACGGCGTGCTTTTTGTAGAACGAGCCAACGAGTTACGATATGTAGCAAGGTTAAGTACTTAAGGTACGGAGCCGAAGGGAAACCGAGTCTGAATAGGGCGTTCTAGTTGCATGTCGTAGACCCGAAACCGGGTGACCTATCCATGGCCAGGATGAAGCGGAAGTAAAATTCCGTGGAGGTCCGAACCACGTTGGTGTTGAAAAACCATGGGATGAGCTGTGGATAGCGGAGAAATTCCAATCGAACTCGGAGATAGCTGGTTCTCCTCGAAATAGCTTTAGGGCTAGCGTCGATTAATTGAGTAATGGAGGTAGAGCACTGAATGGGCTAGGGGCTGACAACAGTTACTGAACCCTATCAAACTCCGAATGCCATATACTTTTATTTCGGCAGTCAGACTGCGAATGATAAGATCCGTAGTCAAAAGGGAAACAGCCCAGACCATCAGCTAAGGTCCCAAAGTGTAAGTTAAGTGGAAAAGGATGTGGGATTTCTAAGACAACTAGGATGTTGGCTCAGAAGCAGCCACTCATTCAAAGAGTGCGTAATAGCTCACTAGTCAAGAGATCCTGCGCCGAAGATGTCCGGGGCTAAAACTTACCACCGAAGCTATGGGTTTACACAATTGTGTAAGCGGTAGAGGAGCTTTCTGTACTGGCTGAAGTCATACCGTAAGGAGTGGTGGACGGTACAGAAGTGAGAATGTTGGCATGAGTAGCGAGAGTTAAGTGAGAATCTTAACGGTCGAAAACCTAAGGTTTCCTGAGGAAGGCTCGTCCTCTCAGGGTTAGTCGGGACCTAAGCCGAGGCCGAAAGGCGTAGGTGATGGACAATCGGTTGATATTCCGATACCACCAATGGACGTTATTAGAAATGGGATGACGCAGGAGGATAAGATGTGCACACTATTGGATGTGTGTCTAAGCATTTAGGCGGAGCAAGCAGGCAAATCCGTTTGCTCTTAACGCTGAGATGTAATGGGGAAGGCAATTTATTGCTGAAGTATCTGATTCCACGCTGCCAAGAAAAGTCTCTATCGAGGATATTGGTGCCCGTACCGCAAACCGACACAGGTAGGTGAGGAGAGAATCCTAAGACCATCGGAAGAATTACTGTTAAGGAACTCGGCAAATTGACCCCGTAACTTCGGGAGAAGGGGTGCCTACGTAAGTAGGTCGCAGAGAATAGGCCCAAGCAACTGTTTAGCAAAAACACAGGTCTCTGCTAAAGCGAAAGCTGATGTATAGGGGCTGACGCCTGCCCGGTGCTGGAAGGTTAAGGGGATTAGTTAGCTGAGAGCTTGCTCTTGGCGAGGCTATGAACTTAAGCCCCAGTAAACGGCGGCCGTAACTATAACGGTCCTAAGGTAGCGAAATTCCTTGTCGGGTAAGTTCCGACCCGCACGAATGGCGTAATGATTTGGGCACTGTCTCAACAGTACATCCGGCGAAATTGTAGTTCCAGTGAAGATGCTGGATACCCGCGATTGGACGGAAAGACCCCGTAGAGCTTTACTGTAGCTTAGCATTGAATTTCGGTATTGTCTGTACAGGATAGGTGGGAGACTACGATACATGGGCGTCAGCCTGTGTGGAGTCATCCTTGGGATACCACCCTGACAGTACTGAGGTTCTAACTGGAGGCCATGAATCTGGTCACAGGACATTGTTAGGTGGGCAGTTTGACTGGGGCGGTCGCCTCCGAAAGAGTAACGGAGGCGCCCAAAGGTTCCCTCAGCGCGGTTGGAAATCGCGCGAAGAGTGCAAAGGCAGAAGGGAGCCTGACTGCGACACTTACAAGTGGAGCAGGGACGAAAGTCGGGCTTAGTGATCCGGTGGTACCTCGTGGGAGGGCCATCGCTCAACGGATAAAAGCTACCTCGGGGATAACAGGCTGATCTCCCCCAAGAGTCCACATCGACGGGGAGGTTTGGCACCTCGATGTCGGCTCGTCGCATCCTGGGGCTGAAGTAGGTCCCAAGGGTTGGGCTGTTCGCCCATTAAAGCGGCACGCGAGCTGGGTTCAGAACGTCGTGAGACAGTTCGGTCCCTATCCGTCGCGGGCGTAGGAAATTTGAAGGGAGCTGTCCTTAGTACGAGAGGACCGGGATGGACAAACCTCTGGTGCACCAGTTGTCACGCCAGTGGCATCGCTGGGTAGCTATGTTTGGAAGGGATAAACGCTGAAAGCATCTAAGCGTGAAGCCCACCCTAAGATGAGATTTCCCATTACTCGCACGTAAGTGCGATGTAAGTAAGACTCCTGGAAGACCACCAGGTTGATAGGTTAGAGGTGTAAGCATGGTAACATGTTCAGCTGACTAATACTAATAAGTCGAGGGCTTGACCAAGATATAATAATAAAATGCGAAAACACTGTGCAATTTTCAGAGAATATTTATATTCTCATCTGGTGATTATGGCCTGAAGGTAACACCCGTTCCCATACCGAACACGAAGGTTAAGCTTCAATGCGCCGATGGTACTGCAGGGGTGACCTTGTGGAAGAGTAGGTTGTCGCCAGGTTATGGCTAAATAGCTCAGTCGGTAGAGCAGAGGACTGAAAATCCTCGTGTCCCTGGTTCGATTCCGGGTTTAGCCACCAAAAACGTCTTAGATAATTCTAAGACGTTTTTTTTAGTGTTTTTTATTAGGATAATTATTAATTTGCCAGTCAATGGCTTTTTCACCTACTGATATCAAAAAATCATTAGTTTTAGAAAAAGGTTTGCTGTCAAAAAAACCTCTGTATGCAGATAATGGGCTTGGGTGAGCAGACTTTATTATGTAATGTATTGGGTTTGTTAAAAGAGATTGTTTAGATTGAGCATTATTACCCCATAAAATAAAAACTATAGGTTTTGTTTTTTCATTTAACAAAGTGATAATTCTATCAGTGAAATTTTCCCAACCTTTGTTTCTATGAGAATTAGCTTCTCCGGACCTAACGGTAAGGACTGTATTTAATAATAAAACGCCTTGATCAGCCCATTTTTTTAAATAACCGGTGTTTGGTATATAACAACCTAAATCGGTATTTAATTCTTTATATATATTTAATAATGAAGGGGGAATCCTTACTCCTGGCTTTACAGAAAAACTTAAGCCATGAGCTTGACTAGGACCATGGTAAGGGTCTTGACCAAGTATAACAACATTTACTTCAGCATACGAAGTATATTTAAGTGCATTAAATACATCTTTTAATTCAGGATATATTAAAGAACTTTCATATTCTTCTTTTAAAAAGTATTTCAATTTCAAATAATAATCTTTATTAACTTCATCTAATAAAAGTTCATTCCAATTATTTAATAAATTATTCATAAAATCACCTCACTTAAGTGTATCATAAATATTTTTATTTTGCTAAAATAAATAGTTTGTTTAAATTAATAAGATGTTAAAGTATAAAACAGTTGTATTTTATATTTTAAGGATTAAATGGTATATAATTATATCGAATATAAAAAGCAGGGCATAAAACAATCAATAGTTGTATGCTAGTCAAGTATAAGATAAGGAGGATAAGCTATGCAAAGGATAGCTAGTAATGATTTAAAAGATTTAATTAAAAAAATATTTCTTATTATTTTAGGAAGTTTAATTTTAGCTGTTGCAATAAATTTATTTGTAATTCCAAATAAACTTCTTAGTGGAGGCATTTCGGGAATAGGGTTAATGCTGCAGTATATATTTAATCTTCCTATGGGTGCTACGATATTAGTATTAAATATCCCACTGCTTATATTAAGTATTTTAAAAATAAATAAGAAATTCACTGCGTTTACAATATTAGGAACGATATCATTATCAGTTTTTTTGACTATTACATCACCTTTAAATAATGTTCTCGCCCCGGTTGAGGAGTCTTATAGGCTACTATATTGTATATATGGGGGAGCGCTTTCAGGGATAGGTCTTGGAATTATTTTTTCTAATGAAGGATCTACAGGGGGCCTGGATATTGTAGCTGTATATGCTAAAAAGAAATATGGGATAGAAGTAGGCACAGTAATTTTTGCGATAAATGTTTTGATTGTGGCTGTTGGATCTGTAATATTTAATTTTAGAGTTGGATTATATACTTTAATTTCTATGTATATTAATTCTACTGTCATGGAAAAAGTTGTTAATGGGTTAAATCGTCGGAAAATGCTTCTAATTGTATCAGAAAAAGAAAAAGAAGTAAGTGATGCGATAATGGATAATTGCCATAGAGGAGTAACTCTATTATACGGAGAAGGTGCATACACTGGTCATAAGAAAAATATAATGTATTGCGTTGTTTCCTTAGGACAATTACCACAAATTAAAAGAGTAATAAAATCAATAGATCAAGGAGCGTTTATTTCTATAATAGATATAGCTGAGGTTCAGGGTAATGGATTTAAAAGTCCAATAAGTTGAGTAAAAAAATATAAATAATAATTAATATAATTTGTAGTAATAAAATATTAGCAATAAGGGAAATACTAAACATGTAGTGTAAAAGTTAACGTGTGGAGCAATTGGGTAGTAAAAAATGTTAACAATTGAACTATACTTATACTAATTGATGAGGAGATGTATTTTTATGAAGATAGTTAAGGTTAGAAAAAATGCAGATGGAGATATTACAAATGTATTAACTAGTGCTGGTGAAGAATTGGATGCGAGCAAAGCGGTAGCTTTAGCAAAGGTAGGGACAGTAGAGTCAGTAATCGTTGGTAAAAATAAAAATGGAAATGATGTTATAAAGTCATCACCAAATAGTACTACAGAAGATAATTTAGATAATCTACCAACTTTCTAATATAAAATGGTTAAGGCCTCTTCATTTACTTTTCTAATTAATGTAGGGGCATATATTTTACTTGTTAGTAATAGATAGAATTAATTAATTTTGATAGGTATACTATTCCTAGTGTGTCAGTATAAAGAAAGTTTACGATACAAGAGTATTACAGAGATTAATACATATAATTGTCGTATTAAAGAAAAAGACTAAAACTGATTATGGTCAAAGATGATATTATATTACTTGTCGCTGAGATTGAATGGCAACAAAGTACAAAATCATAAGGCAACAACAGATAAATAATTTAAAAAAACTGTTGACAACTTAAGCAATAACAGATATACTTGTATAAGTCGTCACATGATGACAAAGCAAATTGGTCTTTGAAAATTAAACAGAGAAATAGGTAAAGAAATGAAATAATATTTTATTTTAACCAGTCAATTACTTTAGTAAAAGTAATATTTTAGTCGTAAGACTAAAAAGTATGTAATGAGCTTGCTAACCAACTTAACAGTTGGCGCAGATTAATTATTTCAACTAAAAAAGTGTAAACTTTTAAATTGAGAGTTTGATCCTGGCTCAGGACGAACGCTGGCGGCGTGCCTAACACATGCAAGTCGAGCGATGCGATCCTTCGGGATCAATTAGCGGCGGACGGGTGAGTAACACGTGGGTAACCTGCCTCAAAGAGGGGAATAGCCTCCCGAAAGGGAGATTAATACCGCATAATATGTTTTGATCGCATGATCTTAACATCAAAGGAATTTTTCGGAATTTCACTTTGAGATGGACCCGCGGCGCATTAGCTAGTTGGTGAGGTAAAGGCCCACCAAGGCAACGATGCGTAGCCGACCTGAGAGGGTGATCGGCCACATTGGAACTGAGACACGGTCCAGACTCCTACGGGAGGCAGCAGTGGGGAATATTGCGCAATGGGGGAAACCCTGACGCAGCAACGCCGCGTGAATGATGAAGGCCTTCGGGTTGTAAAGTTCTGTCTTCTGGGACGATAATGACGGTACCAGAGGAGGAAGCCACGGCTAACTACGTGCCAGCAGCCGCGGTAATACGTAGGTGGCAAGCGTTGTCCGGATTTACTGGGCGTAAAGGATGCGTAGGCGGACATTTAAGTCAGATGTGAAATACCCGAGCTTAACTTGGGTGCTGCATTTGAAACTGGGTGTCTAGAGTGCAGGAGAGGTAAGTGGAATTCCTAGTGTAGCGGTGAAATGCGTAGAGATTAGGAAGAACACCAGTGGCGAAGGCGACTTACTGGACTGTAACTGACGCTGAGGCATGAAAGCGTGGGGAGCAAACAGGATTAGATACCCTGGTAGTCCACGCCGTAAACGATGAATACTAGGTGTCGGGGGTCGAACCTCGGTGCCGCCGTTAACACATTAAGTATTCCGCCTGGGGAGTACGATCGCAAGATTAAAACTCAAAGGAATTGACGGGGGCCCGCACAAGCAGCGGAGCATGTGGTTTAATTCGAAGCAACGCGAAGAACCTTACCTAGACTTGACATCCCTTGCATAACTCAGAGATGAGTGAAGTCCTTCGGGACAAGGTGACAGGTGGTGCATGGTTGTCGTCAGCTCGTGTCGTGAGATGTTGGGTTAAGTCCCGCAACGAGCGCAACCCTTATCATTAGTTGCTACCATTAAGTTGAGCACTCTAGTGAGACTGCCCGGGTTAACCGGGAGGAAGGTGGGGATGACGTCAAATCATCATGCCCCTTATGTCTAGGGCTACACACGTGCTACAATGGTGAGTACAAAGAGATGCAAGA
Source organism: Clostridium estertheticum (assembly GCF_026650985.1). Classification (GTDB taxonomy): domain Bacteria; phylum Bacillota; class Clostridia; order Clostridiales; family Clostridiaceae; genus Clostridium_AD; species Clostridium_AD estertheticum_C. The sequence goes on along the minus strand of NZ_CP086239.1, from coordinate 4,001,052 downwards.
CCGCAAGGTGGAGCCAAACTCAAAAACTCATCCCAGTTCGGATTGTAGGCTGCAACTCGCCTACATGAAGCCGGAGTTGCTAGTAATCGCGAATCAGCATGTCGCGGTGAATACGTTCCCGGGCCTTGTACACACCGCCCGTCACACCATGAGAGTTGGTAACACCCGAAGTCCGTGAGGTAACCGTAAGGAGCCAGCGGCCGAAGGTGGGATCGATGATTGGGGTGAAGTCGTAACAAGGTAGCCGTAGGAGAACCTGCGGCTGGATCACCTCCTTTCTAGGGAGTAGATGTATTGACTTCGGTCGATGCAATAGAAGAATTTAATTATTCTTCAAAATATCTATTGTAATTACTCGTTCCTATTTCTCTGTTTAATTTTGAGAGACTAATTATATTAACTCTTAGGAGCTAATTAATTAATAGTTTTTCTTAAATGTTCTTTGAAAATTGCACAGTGTATAAAGTTATTTTAAAAAGATTTAAATCCACGTGAGTGGTTATAAGTTAATTTATTATGATTTCGCAAAATTAATATTAAGAAACAAAATCGTCTATGCAAATAGACAGAATCAAAGGTCAAGCTACAAAGGGCGCATGGCGAATGCCTTGGCACTAGGAGCCGAAGAAGGACGCGTTAAGCTGCGATAAGCTTTGGGTAGGCGCAAATAGCCTGTGATCCAAAGATTTCCGAATGGGGGAACCCACATAGTAACAACTATGTACTGCATACTGAATAAATAGGTATGCAGAGGTACACCCGGGGAACTGAAACATCTAAGTACCCGGAGGAAGAGAAAGAAATATCGATTTCCTAAGTAGCGGCGAGCGAAAGGGAAAGAGCCCAAACCTAAGTCTTTGACTTAGGGGTTGAGGATAGATCATAAATACTGCAATTCTTTAATTGAAGATAGCTGGAAAGCTGCTCCGCAGAAGGTAATAGGCCTGTAAATGAAAAGGAAGAACAGTCAGATCTAATCCAGAGTACCACGAGACACGTGAAACCTTGTGGGAAGCTGGGAGGACCACCTCCCAAGGCTAAATACTACCTAGTGACCGATAGTGAAGAAGTACCGTGAGGGAAAGGTGAAAAGAACCCCGGAAGGGGAGTGAAATAGAACCTGAAACCGTGTGCCTACAACCGGTCGAAGCACTTTTTATGTGTGACGGCGTGCTTTTTGTAGAACGAGCCAACGAGTTACGATATGTAGCAAGGTTAAGTACTTAAGGTACGGAGCCGAAGGGAAACCGAGTCTGAATAGGGCGTTCTAGTTGCATGTCGTAGACCCGAAACCGGGTGACCTATCCATGGCCAGGATGAAGCGGAAGTAAAATTCCGTGGAGGTCCGAACCACGTTGGTGTTGAAAAACCATGGGATGAGCTGTGGATAGCGGAGAAATTCCAATCGAACTCGGAGATAGCTGGTTCTCCTCGAAATAGCTTTAGGGCTAGCGTCGATTAATTGAGTAATGGAGGTAGAGCACTGAATGGGCTAGGGGCTGACAACAGTTACTGAACCCTATCAAACTCCGAATGCCATATACTTTTATTTCGGCAGTCAGACTGCGAATGATAAGATCCGTAGTCAAAAGGGAAACAGCCCAGACCATCAGCTAAGGTCCCAAAGTGTAAGTTAAGTGGAAAAGGATGTGGGATTTCTAAGACAACTAGGATGTTGGCTCAGAAGCAGCCACTCATTCAAAGAGTGCGTAATAGCTCACTAGTCAAGAGATCCTGCGCCGAAGATGTCCGGGGCTAAAACTTACCACCGAAGCTATGGGTTTACACAATTGTGTAAGCGGTAGAGGAGCTTTCTGTACTGGCTGAAGTCATACCGTAAGGAGTGGTGGACGGTACAGAAGTGAGAATGTTGGCATGAGTAGCGAGAGTTAAGTGAGAATCTTAACGGTCGAAAACCTAAGGTTTCCTGAGGAAGGCTCGTCCTCTCAGGGTTAGTCGGGACCTAAGCCGAGGCCGAAAGGCGTAGGTGATGGACAATCGGTTGATATTCCGATACCACCAATGGACGTTATTAGAAATGGGATGACGCAGGAGGATAAGATGTGCACACTATTGGATGTGTGTCTAAGCATTTAGGCGGAGCAAGCAGGCAAATCCGTTTGCTCTTAACGCTGAGATGTAATGGGGAAGGCAATTTATTGCTGAAGTATCTGATTCCACGCTGCCAAGAAAAGTCTCTATCGAGGATATTGGTGCCCGTACCGCAAACCGACACAGGTAGGTGAGGAGAGAATCCTAAGACCATCGGAAGAATTACTGTTAAGGAACTCGGCAAATTGACCCCGTAACTTCGGGAGAAGGGGTGCCTACGTAAGTAGGTCGCAGAGAATAGGCCCAAGCAACTGTTTAGCAAAAACACAGGTCTCTGCTAAAGCGAAAGCTGATGTATAGGGGCTGACGCCTGCCCGGTGCTGGAAGGTTAAGGGGATTAGTTAGCTGAGAGCTTGCTCTTGGCGAGGCTATGAACTTAAGCCCCAGTAAACGGCGGCCGTAACTATAACGGTCCTAAGGTAGCGAAATTCCTTGTCGGGTAAGTTCCGACCCGCACGAATGGCGTAATGATTTGGGCACTGTCTCAACAGTACATCCGGCGAAATTGTAGTTCCAGTGAAGATGCTGGATACCCGCGATTGGACGGAAAGACCCCGTAGAGCTTTACTGTAGCTTAGCATTGAATTTCGGTATTGTCTGTACAGGATAGGTGGGAGACTACGATACATGGGCGTCAGCCTGTGTGGAGTCATCCTTGGGATACCACCCTGACAGTACTGAGGTTCTAACTGGAGGCCATGAATCTGGTCACAGGACATTGTTAGGTGGGCAGTTTGACTGGGGCGGTCGCCTCCGAAAGAGTAACGGAGGCGCCCAAAGGTTCCCTCAGCGCGGTTGGAAATCGCGCGAAGAGTGCAAAGGCAGAAGGGAGCCTGACTGCGACACTTACAAGTGGAGCAGGGACGAAAGTCGGGCTTAGTGATCCGGTGGTACCTCGTGGGAGGGCCATCGCTCAACGGATAAAAGCTACCTCGGGGATAACAGGCTGATCTCCCCCAAGAGTCCACATCGACGGGGAGGTTTGGCACCTCGATGTCGGCTCGTCGCATCCTGGGGCTGAAGTAGGTCCCAAGGGTTGGGCTGTTCGCCCATTAAAGCGGCACGCGAGCTGGGTTCAGAACGTCGTGAGACAGTTCGGTCCCTATCCGTCGCGGGCGTAGGAAATTTGAAGGGAGCTGTCCTTAGTACGAGAGGACCGGGATGGACAAACCTCTGGTGCACCAGTTGTCACGCCAGTGGCATCGCTGGGTAGCTATGTTTGGAAGGGATAAACGCTGAAAGCATCTAAGCGTGAAGCCCACCCTAAGATGAGATTTCCCATTACTCGCACGTAAGTGCGATGTAAGTAAGACTCCTGGAAGACCACCAGGTTGATAGGTTAGAGGTGTAAGCATGGTAACATGTTCAGCTGACTAATACTAATAAGTCGAGGGCTTGACCAAGATATAATAATAAAATGCGAAAACACTGTGCAATTTTCAGAGAATATTTATATTCTCATCTGGTGATTATGGCCTGAAGGTAACACCCGTTCCCATACCGAACACGAAGGTTAAGCTTCAATGCGCCGATGGTACTGCAGGGGTGACCTTGTGGAAGAGTAGGTTGTCGCCAGGTAAACATGGTTTACTAGCTCAGTTGGTAGAGCACATGACTTTTAATCATGGTGTCCGGAGTTCGATTCTCCGGTAAGCCACCAAAAAAAGACACTTCATATGAAGTGTCTTTTTTTGTACGGATTATATATTAATAAAAAAATGATTCTTCATATATAATCTATTGAGTAAATAACATTATTAGTTTAAAATGATTATATACTTAAACATAGGATAAAAGGGAGTGTGATTGTTTGTATAAATCGATAGTAGATTTTTTTGCAAAGGATGGAATACAACAAGCTTTTAATAATCTTACATACGATAGATATAAGTATGTAGGAATGGCTATTGGGGTATTCGTACTGTTTTTATTATTAAAAAAGATATTTGCGAAATATGTATTTAAAATAATATTAAAACTTGTTAATAAAACAAAATTTAATGCAGATACAAAAATAGTGGCTGCTTTTGAAAGACCATTGATTAATTTTTTTGAAGTATTAGGGATATATTTTGCTTTTGATATTTTAACACTGGCATTACCAATTAAGGTAGCCTTTATAAACAGGGTTTTTAGTTCTGCCATAATAATATTAATTTCATGGGGACTTTACAATCTTACAGGGGAATCTTCCCTTTTATTTGAGAGAATGCATAAAGCATATGATGTAAAAGTCGATAAAATATTATTCCCATTTATATCAAAAACATTAAGATTAATATTAATAGCATTAGCTATTACAATAATAGCTGAAAAATGGGGATATAATCTTCAAGGATTTATTGCGGGACTTGGATTAGGTGGATTGGCATTTGCATTGGCAGCTAAAGATGCAGCCGCTAATATTATTGCCGGTATGTCTATAATATTAGATAAACCTTTTACTATTGGAGATTGGGTTAAAAGTGATGTGTTAGAAGGTAGTATAGAAAATATTTCTTTTAGAACTACTAAAATAAGAACTATTGATGAAGCATTAATAATAGTGCCTAATTCGAAGTTAACTAATGAAGCAGTAATTAATTTTAGTAGAAGAGGTAAACGGAGAGTTAGTTTTAGTTTAGAATTAAATTATATAACATCTAGGCAAAAATTAGAGACTTGTGTCTCAAGAGTTAGAAGTATGTTAGAGAACCATCCTCAGGTTAATAAGGAGGGTATTCTTGTTAGGTTTGATAAATTGAGTGCGGCTAGTTTGGATATTTTAATATGTTATTTCGCTGATACACCAGATTTTGATGAATGCTTTAGAGTAAAAGAAGATATAAATTTTGAAATAGCGGATATACTGCAGCAAGAAGAGATTTCAATGTCGTTTCCAAGAAATGGTATTTATATGAATGGTTTTCCTGATGAAGGCAAAAAAGACTATATGAAATCACTAGATATGATTCAAAATAAGGATATCTCAACAGAAAATACTAATGAAAGTAATGATAAATAGGAAGGGTTCTAAAGTTTTAGGGTAGAGCAATTTAAATTAAAAGATATAGCCATAACTAATGAAGTTATGGCTATATCTTTTAGATTTTTAAAATAAAGATCTTTTTTCAATTACAAGTGGAAATTCAGTGTCACCATTAAGTTGTTTGTCTTTATTTATAATAACATTTTTATCAATAATAACATTAAAAAGTTTAGAATTTTCTTTGATTTCACAATTTTGCAGGATAATACTATTCTTAATTTCAGCACCGCTGTGAACAAAAACTCCCCTTGATATAATACTATTCTCAACAATACCTTCTATAATGCAGCCATCAGCAATTATAGAATTAGTTACTTTACTTTCACTAGAATACTTAGTCGGTGGCTCATCCTTGATTTTTGTATAGATAGGTCCATTACTAAAAAACAATTCTTTAGTTGTTTTTATGGCTAGCATGTCCATATTAGTTTTATAATAAGCACTTATAGAATTAACACATTGAAGGTAACCTTTAAATTCATAAGCCGTAACGGATAAATTATTAATGTTTTTATGTATAATATCTTTTATAGTTTTGTAAGAGCTGGTATGGATAGATTTACGAATAAGTGATATCAAAAGTTCCTTTTTCATAATAAACATTTCCATGGAAATATTTAAGCAATTGTATGCTCCAGTATTCTTTCCAATACTAAGTACGTTACTGTTTTCATCTATATTTAACACGTCGCAATTTAAAAAATCATTACTTCCTGTATTAATATTTTTGTATATAACAGTTATATCCTGCTTCTTCTCTTCATGATATTTGACAGCAGCCATGTAATCAATATTTCCCACCATATAAGAGGAGGAAAGAATTACATTTTGTTCTTTACTTCTATATAAATACTCCGTGTTGTTCCATAACATTTCAGTATCATTTAAAGAAGTACTTGCGATACCAAAATTAAATACAAATAGTCCGTTAGGTCTTCTATCTAAGTCCCAAGGTCTGCCGGAGCCCACATGATCAACTAAAGAACGAGAGTTACTTTGAGTAAAGATTCCAATGTTCCTAAGGCCTGAATTAACCATATTAGATAATGCGAAATCTATAATTCTATATCTAGAAGCAATAGGTATAGCTGCGAGTGGTCTACACTTAGTAAGATTTATTATATTTGTCTCATCCTCGTTTAAGTTTAGTATGCCCATATAATTATTAATCATTTTATCACCTCACTTTATAAAGGAGTTAGATTTAATTTCAGTACCTTCTGCTACTAGAGTTATATCATCTGAAACGCCTATAAGAGAATTTCGTCTTATAATAACATTATTACCAATTATAGCTTTGTTAATAGTAACATTGTCTGCTACCTTGGTATTAGGCATTATAACAGAATTTGATATTTTAGAGTTTTTTCCAACTGTAACGCCATGGAATAATACTGAATTAGAGACTTCTCCAAGGACAATACATCCTTCTACCACTAAAGAATTTTTGATTTTTGCATTAGGGCCTACGTATTGAGCTGGATAAGTAGGGTTTATTGAATATATTTTCCAAGTTTCATCATGGATATTTAATTTATTTTTATCATTGATCAGGTCCATATTCGCTTCCCAAAGACTTTTAATAGTGCCTACATCTTTCCAATAACCTTTAAAGGGATAGGCATATAGCTTTTTATCGCTTTTCAGCATATCAGGTATTATGTTTTTTCCGAAATCATTGCTAGAGAATTTATTGTTTTCGTCGTTTTTTAGAAAGGATCTAAGGATTTTCCAATTAAAAATGTATACACCCATAGAGGCCATATTGTTTTTAGGATTTTTCGGTTTCTCTTCAAACTCAATTATTTTATTGTCTATAGTAGTGTTCATTATTCCAAATCTAGAAGCTTCATCTATTGAAACCTCTATAACCGCTATGGTAGCATCAGCACATTTTTTTTTATGATAGTCAAGGATCTTGGAATAGTCCATTTTATAGATGTGGTCACCAGAAAGAACAATTACATACTCAGGGTCATAGGAGTCTATAAAATTAGTGTTTTGATAAATTGCATTAGCAGTACCTTTATACCAGTTACCGCCTGATTCATGCATATATGGGGGAAGCAGCGTGACCCCACCATTATTTCTATCTAGATCCCAAGGGATGCCTATTCCTATATGGGAGTTTAACGTAAGTGGCTGATATTGTGTTAATACGCCAACTGTATCTATTCCTGAATTTGAACAGTTACTAAGAGTAAAATCAATAATCTTGTATTTACCTCCAAAAGGTATTGCAGGTTTTGCTGTATTTTTTGTAAGTAGTTTAAGTCTACTACCTTGTCCACCTGCGAGTATCATGGCTATTATTTCTTTTTTTTGCATCTTATATACCTCCTTATCTAAGGTGTTTTTAATAATAGTTAGTATAGGCATCCATATTTTTAAGATACCTAAAGTTCATTATTACACTATTACTATGTATATTGATAATGTAGTTATTTAATTACTATTATAATAAATATTTATACTTATCATAAAAATATTGCTGCTTAAGAATAGGGTCATAGTAAATAAAAAAGGAACCAGGCAAGATAATTTGCATAATTCCTTTTTTATATTTTGTAGATTTACAGTATGAGGCTTAGTAATAGCATTATATTAAGCCCAGTTACTATAAGTCCAATAATCCAAAGAGTTATTTTACTTAGTGTACTGTTAGCATATTTGCCCATAACTTTCTTAGAAGAAGTTAAATATATCTGTAGGAATATAGTTATTGGAAGCTGTATACTTAAGAGCATTTGCGAGTAGATAAGCCCTTTAAAGGGATTTGTTATAAAAAATATGGCTATTGTAGCACCAATTAAAGTAATTCCTATTCCAAGTTTAGTGTATATACTATTAATATCATAATCCTTGCCAAATATCCCTGCAAAAATACTTCCGCCTGCCATGCCAGCAGTAACCGAGGAAGAAATTCCAGCGAAAAGTAGGGCTATAGCGAAAACAATCGATGCTGTATTTCCAAGTAGAGGTGTAAGCATTTGTTGAGCTTGACTAAGCTCTGTAACTTGAACCTTTTGTGCAAAAAAAGTAGTTGCCGCGATAAGTATCATAGCGCTATTTATAGCCCAGCCTACTATCATTGAAAAAAATGTATCCATAAATTCATATTTAAGTTGCTTCTTTATTACACTCTCATCTTTTAGATTCCATTGACGGCTTTGTATTACTTGTGAATGCAAAAATAAATTATGAGGCATTACTACAGCTCCTAGGACACTCATTATGATTGGAAGAGATCCACTTGGGAAAGAAGGTTTAATCCAGCCCACCATAGCTTTACCCCATTCTACATGCACAAGGCTCAATTCGAATAAGAAGGATATTCCTATAAGCGAGACAAAGCCAATAATCCATTTTTCTAGTTTTTTATAAGAATTTGTATATAATATCCATAATATAAAGCATAAAACTAATATTGTTCCAAGCTTTAAAGGTATACCAAATAGCATATTTAAAGCAATAGCTCCGCCTAGAAGCTCTGCAAGGGCAGTAGAAACTGCGGCTATTACAGCGGAACCAAGCACAAAGCGATTAAGCTTTGGGTTTAATGTGGCAGTAGATGCTTCCGATAGACAATTGCCGGTTACAATTCCAAGGTGGGCAGCATTATGTTGGAGAAGAATAAGCATAATTGTTGAAAGGGTTACCATCCAAAGTAGAGCATATCCATATTCGCCACCGGCAGAAATATTTGAAGCCCAGTTTCCTGGATCGATAAATCCTACTGTTACTAAAAGGCCTGGGCCTATATATCTTATAAAATTTAATGCTTTAAGTTTAGGTTCATGCTTTTTTTTAAAGAGATTCTTAATAGATGATAAGTTCAATATAACACATCCGTTCTATATTATTCCTACAATATATACTATGTGGTAATTATTATTTGGATCAACAAAAGTGCATAAATAAAGAAAATAAAAATAATGTATGAAATGAGTTTAATAATGTTAAATAAATTAGATATAGGTGAAAAAATTAAAAGTAGGTATTAAAAGTAGATAGTGGATATACAATCACCATAAATAAATCATAATAAGGAGAGTATGAAAGAGAAATAAACAAATACTATAAATATATTATAATAGAAAGGGAGTTATATATTGAAAATAAATGAATCACTAATATGTCCTAAATGTAATGGTAAAAACTTTGAAATAAAACATGAGGCCACTTTTCTTTATACATATAAAATAGACATAGTAAATGCAAGTATAGACAATGAAGAATCAGAAAATCTTCCTTTTTTATTTGATAATAGAGAACAAACTTCTTTTAAGGAATTTATAGAGTGTGATAATTGTGGTACAAAATACCCTTGTTCTTTTGACAAATATAATCAAACCATAGATCTTACTATAATGAAAAAAGCAATAAGAGCAGATAATGTGAAAGACCCTGAATTCTTGGGATAAAATAATCATCTGTTTTAGAATGTATATATGATATTATCTGTACATTCGTCTCAATTTCAAAATAGAATATTGACAAACATATTCAATTAAACCATAATTGAATTCTTAAGCAAAAGGTAAATTGAATAATTAAGGGGCGACTGTATGAGAAAAAAGCATTTGAATTGGATTTTAGTTATAGGGTGGATGATGGTAATATTCATATTTTCTAGTCAAGTAGGAGAGGTGTCAAACGAAAACAATAAATTTGTAATTTATGTATTCAACTTACTTGGCCTAAATTTGAATAATATATTTGGAACTTTGAGCGATTTTATAGTTAGAAAAGCATCTCATTTTACTGAGTATTTTATCTTATATATTTTATTGTATAGAGCAATGGATAAAAGTAAAAATGTAGATATGAAAATTTTTATTGCTTCAATATTAATAGTATTTCTATATGCATGCTCAGATGAATTTCATCAATCATTTGTTCCGGGAAGAGGACCCGCATTTAGGGATGTGATGGTAGATACATGTGGAGGACTTACAGCATTTTTATTTATTTATATTCGTGTCACATTAAAAAAAAGACCTGCTTCTAATGAAGTTATGACTAAATTAAAATAAAACTTTGCTACAAAAGCTAATCGAAACAGTACTCGATTAGCTTTTTATGTTCTTCTTTTTATACATATTAAAGGCTTTTGAAAAATCGAGCAATGTAGAAATAAATACATGAATTATTTCATTTTTAATAAATAATTAAAAACAAATATAGTTATAAACATAGTTATACACAGTAGGACAATCAGATAGAGAGTGACTGTGGATAACTATAGGTTTATTGTTATTACATTAGCTAGTTTTAAATTTCTTTATCTCAATATCTAATTCCCCTGCTAATATTTGAAGCTCGCTTGAATGTTTCGTAAACTCTTCCATAGCGGCAGTTATTTCTTCAGTCGATGCAGTTACTTGTTGCGTAGAAGAGGCGGTTTGCTCTGATATAGATGAAATATTTTCTATTTCAGATACTGTGGATTGTTTTTTTTCGTTTATATCAATAATTGATATTTTCACTTCATCAACTTTAATAATCATTATTTCAATTGATTTTAGTATTTGACTAAATAGTTTTTTAGTTTCGACTACTGCTAGGTCTTGCTCATTTACTACAATTTTAGTAGATTTAATAGCAGTTAATGCTGCAACAGATTTCGTCTGTATACTTGCTATAATTTTCTTTATTTCCTCTGTCGAATGCTTTGATTGTTCAGCAAGTTTGCTTATCTCTACAGCAACCACGGAAAAGCCTTTACCTGCTTCACCAGCACGTGCAGATTCTATACTTGCATTTAAGGATAAAAGGTTAGTTTGTTCTGTAATACCCACCAATGTTTCAGAGATTGTATCTATTTGTTTAGTACTCTCATTCATATCTTGGATTATAGTATCAACTTCTTTGGTAGATAATTTAGTTTTATTTGATTTCTCGATTAATGTATCTATCATGGACAGTCCTTTAGATCCTAACTTTTTAGTATCAATTGAAAGTATATCCATTTCATTGGAGTTAACACTAATTTTATCTAATCTATTTGATAAGTCATCCATAGAGGAAGCTCCATCTTGAGCGTTTTGAGCCTGCGTAGTTGCACCCATGGAAACTTGACCTATTGCAGTTGCTACTTCACTGATTGCGGCGGTTACCTCTTCTGACATACTTGCGAGGGTTGTTGAAGTCTCGGATACTGTCTTGGATGAATTAGTAACATTGTTCATAATATCTGACATATTTTTTATCATTGAGTTAAAGGATGTAGCCAGATCTTTGAATTCATCTTTTGTTGTAGCTTTCATAGATACGGTTAAGTCTCCACTTGAAGCTTTACTAAATACCTCTTTTAGCTTTTGAATATTATGATCAATGCCTTTACTTAATAATAATGACATAGCTATTGAAATTAATCCCATTATTAGTATAATAAACAAAGTGGTTTTTAGGATAGACTTTGTATCATTAGTTAATTCACTCTCACTTAAGGGAGATATTAATTTCCAACCTGTTAATTTATTTGTTACAAATACCCCGAATTTTTTTTCACCTTTATAATTATACTTAATAAAAGAATTATCTTCCGATTTAATGTTGTTCCAAATCGATAACTTAGAGGCCTCATTTGTTCCGATAAGATCTTTTTTAGGATGAGATATAATATTACCTAAAGTATCAGATATAAACACATATCCAGTAGTCCCTACCTTTTTTGTGGACATTCGCTCTGCAAGTGTAGTTAGAGAACAATCCATCCCAACAACACCGACGACTTGGCCATCTTTCTCTACTGCGCGTGCAATGCCAACAACAGCATTTCCAGTTACGTTATCTTTATATGGAGGAGTTATTATAACTTGACCTTTATGGTCTATAGCCTGTTTATACCAAGAGCTCTTAGTTGAGTCATATCCATCAGGCATTTTTGCGATAGGATATGTAGCAAATTTGCCAGAAGCAGTTCCATAATACATATTAAGTATATCTTTATTGCTTTCTTTTACGCCTTTTAAAACTTCTGGTATATAATTGTAATTCTTACCTATATCAACATTTATGAAATCATAATTATTTGATGTCATTGATACCATATTAGCAAACCCATTAAAATAATCAGATAAACCATTATTTATTTCGGTAAGTGTTTGAGAACTTGTTACTGTAAGTTTTTTACTGAGAATTGATTTTGATTCAGTATAAGATCCAAAACCAGATATGATCAATGGAATAACACAAATGGATACTAAGCTAATAATTAATTTAGTGCGAATACTGTTCAGTTTAAAATTCTTGAATTTAATTTTAATTCCCCCTTTATAACATATAGAAATATACAATGTTGTTACTTAAAAAAATAAAATTTAATTTTATGTTTAATTCACTTAAATAAAAAAATGAAAAGATGCTAAAATGTTTAGCGAATGAACTAAAAACCATCAATATAATTAATATTAAATTATAATTATACTTATTTTTCATTGTATCTAATTAATATCGTATTATAATTAAATAACTGAATACTGAAATAAATGTAAATATGTTTTTGTATATCATATTTTGTTTTTTCACATTGATAATTATTTATTAGAGTAAGGGTGGTGGTAATAGTAAGCTACAGTGCTATGATTGCTGTATAATTATGTTTAAGTTAAAACATTGAAAAATGTGAGTTATGGTGCTTAATATATAAAGCAAATAAAATTTGGAAGGGTGATTATATGAATACTTTAATAGACTTAATAATAAAGACGTGCCTAGATACAATATACATGACGGGAATGATAATTTTTGTGGGATTTATACTTGGATTTTTAAGGAACCATTCAATAGAAAATTTTCAAAGGAGCTTCGGGTGGAAGGCAGTAGCGATTACCGCGATTATAGGAGTTCCTATTCACGAACTTTCGCATGCTATCTTATGTCTTGTTTTTAGACATAAAATATCTAAATTGGTACTTTTACAAAAAAAAGATGAAAACGGAGTACTGGGTTATGTAAATCATGCATATAATCCTAATAGTATATATCAACAAACGGGTAACTTTTTTATAGGTATTGCACCTATATTTGGCGGCGTATCAGCGATAATCGCTTTAATGTATACCATAATTCCTAAGACATACAATCAATTTATAAGTATATCTATGGTTAATGTAAACATAACTAAAATAAATTCAGTTTCTTTAAATGGAATATTAAATTCTTATATTGATTTAATAAAGATAATTTTTTCAGTAACTAATTTTTCTAATCCATATTTTATATTGTTCTTATTCTTAGCTATCTGTATTTCATCTCATATATCATTAAGTTCTGCAGATATTAAAGGGGCTTCTAAGGGGTTAATTGTAATATTTTTTATAGTACTTGCTCTTAATGCATTTGGATTTTCAAAGTTCGTTATGGCCCAAGGTTTATTAAAGTATAATATTATACTAATAGGATTTCTTATAGTATCATTAATTTTTTCTGGGATAACTTATCTTGTAAGTTTATTGTTACTATTAATAAAGCATTAATATATTATAAAGCACATGGAATTTTTCATGTGCTTTATTGTGGTTAAAAGATAAACGAATTACTGAATCTATATAGATAATATAATTAAGAAGAGCGTATGGATACATTTTTTCAAATTAGCTATTAGTGATATAATTTTATTATTGAAATATAAAGAATAGTATGAAGGAGTGAAAATGATGAAGGTATCTCAAATAATGACTCCAGGGCCTACACAAGTAAGAGAAAACGTAAGAATGGCTAGAGCTTTAGCTACTACAAATCCAGATTTAGATTTACAGTTTTATGAATTTTATAAAGAAACTTGCGAGGAAATAGGACAGTTTTTAAAGACAAGTAATGAAGTTAGAATATTAAGCGGTGAGGGAATTTTAGGCCTTGAGGCTGCATGTGCATCACTTACTGAAAATGGTGACAGGGTATTAGTGATTGATAATGGAATATTTGGAGAAGGGTTTGCTGATTTTGTTAAGATGTACGGTGGAGAGGTTGTTGTTTTTAAAGAGGATAGGAAGCATGCAATAGATACGCAAAAATTAGAGGAATTCCTTAAAAAAGATCATAATTTCAAATACGCTACCGTAGTACATTGTGATACACCGTCAGGGGTATTAAATAATATTAACAAGATATGTCATTTACTAAAAAGGATGAATATACTTACAGTGGTGGACAGTGTATCTGGTATGGGGGGAGAAGATGTAAGGGTAGATGAATGGAAAATAGATATAGTAATAGGTGCTTCACAAAAATGTGTTTCAGCACCAGCAGGGCTTACATTTTTAAGTATAAGTGAAGATGCATTTGAATCAATGGATCAAAGAAAGAAGCCTATAGCTTCCTATTATTGCAATTTACTTATATGGAAAGATTATTATAAGAATAAGTGGTTCCCATATACGCCGCCAATAAGTGATATTGTTGGTCTAAGACAAGCATTTGATAATATTAAAGAAGACATGGGAATACTTGAAAGACATAATTCTATTGCTAAAGCTACAAGAAAGGCTGTAAAGAAGGCAGGTCTTAGTTTATATATTGAAGAGGGATATTCTAATACTGTAACAGTTATAGAATTGCCTGAGGGTATAAATGATAAGGTATTATTAAAACATATGGTTGATGAGTTTAATGTATTTATAGCTGGGTCCTTTGGATATTTACAGGGAAAAGTAATAAGGATAGGACATATGGGGGAGAATGCTAAAAGGGATAAAATGGCTTATACACTGTTAGCATTACAATCATCGTTAAAAGAGCTTGGATTTGATTGTAAAACTAATATGGTCGAAGTTTTTCTAAGTGAGGTATAGAATAATAAAAGCTTATTTTAAAATAGGTGGTATAACTAATAAAATATTAAAGAATGTGAAATTTAGGTATGTTATTAATAGAAACATAGTATACCAGTCCTAGTGTATCAATGTGAAAGAAATGCGAAAAACAATAGCATTATGAAGAATATTGCATATAATTAGCATACTTAAAGGATTATTGTGAGTGTGTCATATATGTATATGATAGAATACTCCTTGTCGTCACATACGAGTGGCACACTAACTAACTGTTAATTACACTTTATTAGATTTTAATTATAAATTTATTATAAAGAAGTAGTTGACAAAACAAGAAAAACCTAGTATTATAGTAGAAGTCGTCACATGATGACAAAGCAAATTGGTCTTTGAAAATTAAACAGAGAAATAGGTAAAGAAATGAAATAACATTTTATTTTAACCAGTCAATTACTTTAGTAAAAGTAATATTTTAGTCGTAAGACTAAAAAGTATGTAATGAGCTTGCTAACCAACTTAACAGTTGGCGCAGATTAATTATTTCAACTAAAAAAGTGTAAACTTTTAAATTGAGAGTTTGATCCTGGCTCAGGACGAACGCTGGCGGCGTGCCTAACACATGCAAGTCGAGCGATGCGATCCTTCGGGATCAATTAGCGGCGGACGGGTGAGTAACACGTGGGTAACCTGCCTCAAAGAGGGGAATAGCCTCCCGAAAGGGAGATTAATACCGCATAATATGTTTTGATCGCATGATCTTAACATCAAAGGAATTTTTCGGAATTTCACTTTGAGATGGACCCGCGGCGCATTAGCTAGTTGGTGAGGTAAAGGCCCACCAAGGCAACGATGCGTAGCCGACCTGAGAGGGTGATCGGCCACATTGGAACTGAGACACGGTCCAGACTCCTACGGGAGGCAGCAGTGGGGAATATTGCGCAATGGGGGAAACCCTGACGCAGCAACGCCGCGTGAATGATGAAGGCCTTCGGGTTGTAAAGTTCTGTCTTCTGGGACGATAATGACGGTACCAGAGGAGGAAGCCACGGCTAACTACGTGCCAGCAGCCGCGGTAATACGTAGGTGGCAAGCGTTGTCCGGATTTACTGGGCGTAAAGGATGCGTAGGCGGACATTTAAGTCAGATGTGAAATACCCGAGCTTAACTTGGGTGCTGCATTTGAAACTGGGTGTCTAGAGTGCAGGAGAGGTAAGTGGAATTCCTAGTGTAGCGGTGAAATGCGTAGAGATTAGGAAGAACACCAGTGGCGAAGGCGACTTACTGGACTGTAACTGACGCTGAGGCATGAAAGCGTGGGGAGCAAACAGGATTAGATACCCTGGTAGTCCACGCCGTAAACGATGAATACTAGGTGTCGGGGGTCGAACCTCGGTGCCGCCGTTAACACATTAAGTATTCCGCCTGGGGAGTACGATCGCAAGATTAAAACTCAAAGGAATTGACGGGGGCCCGCACAAGCAGCGGAGCATGTGGTTTAATTCGAAGCAACGCGAAGAACCTTACCTAGACTTGACATCCCTTGCATAACTCAGAGATGAGTGAAGTCCTTCGGGACAAGGTGACAGGTGGTGCATGGTTGTCGTCAGCTCGTGTCGTGAGATGTTGGGTTAAGTCCCGCAACGAGCGCAACCCTTATCATTAGTTGCTACCATTAAGTTGAGCACTCTAGTGAGACTGCCCGGGTTAACCGGGAGGAAGGTGGGGATGACGTCAAATCATCATGCCCCTTATGTCTAGGGCTACACACGTGCTACAATGGTGAGTACAAAGAGATGCAAGACCGCAAGGTGGAGCCAAACTCAAAAACTCATCCCAGTTCGGATTGTAGGCTGCAACTCGCCTACATGAAGCCGGAGTTGCTAGTAATCGCGAATCAGCATGTCGCGGTGAATACGTTCCCGGGCCTTGTACACACCGCCCGTCACACCATGAGAGTTGGTAACACCCGAAGTCCGTGAGGTAACCGTAAGGAGCCAGCGGCCGAAGGTGGGATCGATGATTGGGGTGAAGTCGTAACAAGGTAGCCGTAGGAGAACCTGCGGCTGGATCACCTCCTTTCTAGGGAGTAGATGTATTGACTTCGGTCGATGCAATAGAAGAATTTAATTATTCTTCAAAATATCTATTGTAATTACTCGTTCCTATTTCTCTGTTTAATTTTGAGAGACTAATTATATTAACTCTTAGGAGTTAATTAATTAATAGTTTTTCTTAAATGTTCTTTGAAAATTGCACAGTGTATAAAGTTGTTTTAAAAAGATTTAAATCCACGCAAGTGGTTATAGATTAATTTATTACGATTTCGCAAAATTAATATTAAGAAACAAAACCGTCTATGTAAATAGACAGAATCAAAGGTCAAGCTACAAAGGGCGCATGGCGAATGCCTTGGCACTAGGAGCCGAAGAAGGACGCGTTAAGCTGCGATAAGCTTTGGGTAGGCGCAAATAGCCTGTGATCCAAAGATTTCCGAATGGGGGAACCCACATAGTAACAACTATGTACTGCATACTGAATAAATAGGTATGCAGAGGTACACCCGGGGAACTGAAACATCTAAGTACCCGGAGGAAGAGAAAGAAATATCGATTTCCTAAGTAGCGGCGAGCGAAAGGGAAAGAGCCCAAACCTAAGTCTTTGACTTAGGGGTTGAGGATAGATCATAAATACTGCAATTCTTTAATTGAAGATAGCTGGAAAGCTGCTCCGCAGAAGGTAATAGGCCTGTAAATGAAAAGGAAGAACAGTCAGATCTAATCCAGAGTACCACGAGACACGTGAAACCTTGTGGGAAGCTGGGAGGACCACCTCCCAAGGCTAAATACTACCTAGTGACCGATAGTGAAGAAGTACCGTGAGGGAAAGGTGAAAAGAACCCCGGAAGGGGAGTGAAATAGAACCTGAAACCGTGTGCCTACAACCGGTCGAAGCACTTTTTATGTGTGACGGCGTGCTTTTTGTAGAACGAGCCAACGAGTTACGATATGTAGCAAGGTTAAGTACTTAAGGTACGGAGCCGAAGGGAAACCGAGTCTGAATAGGGCGTTCTAGTTGCATGTCGTAGACCCGAAACCGGGTGACCTATCCATGGCCAGGATGAAGCGGAAGTAAAATTCCGTGGAGGTCCGAACCACGTTGGTGTTGAAAAACCATGGGATGAGCTGTGGATAGCGGAGAAATTCCAATCGAACTCGGAGATAGCTGGTTCTCCTCGAAATAGCTTTAGGGCTAGCGTCGATTAATTGAGTAATGGAGGTAGAGCACTGAATGGGCTAGGGGCTGACAACAGTTACTGAACCCTATCAAACTCCGAATGCCATATACTTTTATTTCGGCAGTCAGACTGCGAATGATAAGATCCGTAGTCAAAAGGGAAACAGCCCAGACCATCAGCTAAGGTCCCAAAGTGTAAGTTAAGTGGAAAAGGATGTGGGATTTCTAAGACAACTAGGATGTTGGCTCAGAAGCAGCCACTCATTCAAAGAGTGCGTAATAGCTCACTAGTCAAGAGATCCTGCGCCGAAGATGTCCGGGGCTAAAACTTACCACCGAAGCTATGGGTTTACACAATTGTGTAAGCGGTAGAGGAGCTTTCTGTACTGGCTGAAGTCA